>PHCM01000088.1 GCA_002842255.1 Betaproteobacteria bacterium HGW-Betaproteobacteria-2
ATGGGCGAAATGTTCATGTATTACGCGGCATGTGACCTGGCATTGATTGGCGGCAGTTTGTTGCCGTTCGGCGGGCAAAACCTGATTGAGGCCTGTGCCATGAAAAAGCCGGTGATTGTCGGGCAGCATACTTACAATTTTGAGTGGGTGGCTAATGAAGCCATTCGCCACGGTGGGGCAAAGCGAGTGAATAGCGCTGCTGAACTGACGCAAGTTTTGCGCAAACTGTTCAGTGATGAAGAAGCGCGGCAGAAAATGGGTTTGGCTGCGTATGCCTTTAGTCAAAGTGCTGGCGGAGCAACTTACAAAACCTTGCAATTAATAGCTAAATTTTGCCCCGCACCATAATCAGCTGAGCGCTGATTGTTTTAGCCATTCATGAGTTGATTGGATTCCGGGAATAATTTCTCGACCTGGTCGGCCGGCACGGCGGGGCTAAACAAATGCCCTTGCACCTTTGTGCAATGATGTGTTTTAAGGAAATCGAGTTGTTGCTCGGTTTCGACACCCTCGGCAACGACAGCCAGCTCCAAGCTTTTTGCCAATGCAAAGATTGATTCGATAATCGCGCAATCCACTTTATCCTGCGGCAGTCCTTGCACAAAACTTTGATCAATTTTCAGCGCTTTAACCGGGAATTGTTTCAGGTAATTCATGGATGAATGGCCGGTGCCAAAGTCATCAATTGATATGCTGCTGCCAATTTTCTTAAGGGCGTTGAGAATGCCCACAGTCTTGTCTACATCATCCATCAGTATGGATTCGGTCAGTTCAAAATTTACGGTGCTGGCATCAAGCATGTATTGGTTTATTGAAAGACGAATCTTGTTGATCAACTGTTTGTCATGGAATTGCCGCCCCGAGATATTAATGTTGACGAACAGATTGGGGTTGTAACGCTGTTGCCAGATCTTGATCTGGGCCAGCGCGCTGTTGATTACCCAGTCCCCGATCGGTGTAATCAGGCCGGTGCTTTCAGCGATGGGGATGAACACGGCCGGGTTGATCATTCCCATGCTGGGGTGGTGCCAACGTAAAAGTGCTTCAACGCCTACAGCCAAACCTGTTTCCACATTGATGATGGGTTGGTAGTACAACTCAAGTTCATTATTTTTCAGGGCATTTTGCAGGCCGTTGATTAATGATTGCTGGTGATATTTGGCCGCTTCGATTTCCTTGGAATAAAACTTGTGGGTATTCTTGCCATCGGATTTTGCCCAGTACATGGCGACATCTGCATTCTTGATCAGGCTGGATTTTGAATAATTGTTGTTGTATTCAATCACGCCGATACTGACGCCGATAAAAATTTCGTGATTATCGATATTGAATTTTTGAGATAAGGCATGCGTGATTCTTTGACAAATCCTTTCGACATCCTCATGAGGTTTTCTGCCCACCAATGTGATGGCAAATTCGTCGCCGCCGATCCTGAATATATTGTCTTTATGCTTGAGGACTGAGCGCAGCCTTTTGCCGCAATCCCTGAGCAGTATGTCGCCAGCCCCATGGCCGATGGTGTCATTGACGGTTTTGAAATTATCCAGGTCCAGCAGCAGTAGATAAAAACGCCCTTCATCCTGCGAGCTGGCTCTCATGAGGCGATCAATGTGTTCTGCGAAAGCATGCCGGTTAGGCAGGTCGGTTTGATGGTCAATATAAGCCAACCGATCCAGCTTGTGCTGGAACTCTTTTCTGTGTTCCAGTTCCTCATGGAGCTTGGCGTCCCTGAGCGTAATGTTTTCCAGCATGTTATTGATACCTGCTGAAAGTGCGCCGATTTCATCCTGTGTCTGAATACTGGATCGATGTGTGTAGTCCTGTTTTTGAGTGATGTTACCCACCAGTTTTTCGAGGTAGCTGATAGGCTCGGTTATATATCGGTTCAGGTATCTGGAGATGATGCTTGCCAGAGTGATGGCTAAAAAGACTGCCATTAACAGTACGACAGAAAAAATCTTTATTCGGTCAGTGATCTTGTTCAGGCTGGCATCCAGGTGAATCGTGCCGACTTGCACCTCATTGACCAGGATTTTTCTGTTTAGATGAATCATTCCGTTGAGCGGCAAAAGATTTTTTGATTTCTTTGCGTTTCTTTCCATGTAAGCCGGCGACTGGTAGTCGGCAAACAGTGTGCCGTCATTCAGCAGGATATAAGCATGCTCGATGCTTGTATTAAGGCTGAGTGAATTGAGTGTTTCGCTGGCCGAGCGTTGATCCTCGAATGCGATGGCGGCACCGATGTTGTTTTCTATCACCGAGAGATGCGACTCAAGATCATCGACCAAGTCATGTTTAAAACTGAGGTGCTGGACGGTTATGGCCAGGGCAAATACCAACAGCATTGCCGCGCCAGTCACCAGCAGGTGCATTAGATACAGTTTTTGCCGTATTGCCAGCTTGTCAAAATAGGATTTCAGCATGATTGGTTCAGTAAACCTCAGCTGCAAGCCGCAGTAGCTTGGAACTCAATGTCAGGTTGGAGTCCCTGGCGGTTTCATTATTAATGGTGAAGTTGAATCGGTTGTTAATCAACAGGATATTGATAATGCCGGTATTGGTTGTATTTTCAGTACTGTTTACGATGGTCAGGATCGAGTTGTTCTGCAGGGTGTCTGCAAGTCTTTTGTTTCTGATTTTCTTTGCTTCCAGATATAGAACCTGGCAATTGTTGATGGCATTGATATTGCGAATCACCAGCAGACTGGTTTGTTTGCCGCTTATTTTCTTGGTACTCAACAGATGGTTATTGATGTTTTCCCTGTCTTCCTCAAATACACAAATGTTAAAGGTTTCGCCTGCAATGAGCGGCCAGGTTGTGAAAACTGCGAAATTATAGATAAGCGCTGTTTTCATATCGCGTTCACTGATCTGCTCGGGCATGCCTTTGGCGGGCAATGCGAGTGCCAGTGATAAGCAAAATAGATAAATGAGTTTTCTCATCACTATTTGAAGTCGTAGCTCAATTGGAACCAGACATTGCTTTTATCCTGCACAAAGCGATCCGGCAGGTAGAAGGTAGGCGCCGGGACCGAATAACGCTGGTTAAATAGATTCTTGACGCTGGCGCTAATCGTTGTGTTTTTAATGAGGGTAGTGCTGTGGAGTGTCAGGTTTGTTAACGTGTATCCACTCAGACGGTCTCTTGCTTCAGTCAAACGGCTACCGACATATTGCACTTCAATGCCGGCATGCAGGCGATTGCCAAACAAGCCATGAGCAATGTTGAGTTTGGCCAGGTGTTTGGGGGAGTTTGCCAGCCACTTGTCATGGTCGTCTGTGGCTAGTTGCCAAGCGTAGCTTGCCTTCAGGCGGGAGGATTTGCTCCATTGCTTGTCGTATTCAAAGTCTATGCCTCGGGTTTTGCTTCGGTCGACATTGATAAAGCGCTCCGCACCCGCTGGTGACATGACTTCTTCTGATTTGATGAGGTCTTTTGTCGTGTAATGGAACAGCGAACTCATCCATTTACTGGAGCTGTCAGGCCGGTATTCAAATACCAGTTCCGCGGCGTACACCATCTCTTTATCCAGATGGGAGTCGGGAATGATGGTTGAGCCATCCCCGTAATATTTTTCGTAGGCATTGGCCTTCCTGAAGGCGGTTGCATACGA
Source organism: Betaproteobacteria bacterium HGW-Betaproteobacteria-2 (assembly GCA_002842255.1). GTDB lineage: Bacteria > Pseudomonadota > Gammaproteobacteria > Burkholderiales > Methylophilaceae > UBA6140. The sequence goes on from PHCM01000088.1 coordinate 3,615, forward strand.
GGCCTTGATGTCCAATGCGGCAGTCGGTGAATAGATGGCAGCAAGTCTGGGGCTCAGGTTTTTTGCATGATGTCCGCCGTGGTCAGCCCGTATACCGGCATTCAGCAACCAGTGATCGTTCAACCGGTATTCATCTTGTATATAAGCACTTACCATGTAGGCACTGTGCTCTATATCGTCTGAGGGCAGGTAAAAATCCTGTTGGTAGTCGTTGCGATACTCAAGTCCGTAGACAAGCCGGTGCTGGTCTAGCCCCGAATAAACAAACTTGGCTTCCGTTCCCCACCATCGCCCCGTGTTTTTTTCGCGATAATAACCGTCGCTGTAAATGGCTTCTGCGGAATAGTTATATTGACCATAGTAGATTTTCAGCGCGCGTTTCAGCTGGTTGCTGATATCGTCTTCATGCCGCAGGGTGACGTAACCGTTCGCGTCCTGCATATACGATGGATGTGTGTTGAAGTCTGCTTCATATGAAGCAGCCGGGTCGTCTTTTTTTCTTGTGACATAAGCACTTTCCAGCGACCATGCCTCGTAGTGCCCCTTAAAAAACAAGCGACGGTTTTTTTCGTCATCAAGATTCCTGGCGACACCAAAGTTGGTCGATGGGCTGTCGAAGTCCCTGAAATAAAGATTTCGCCCCTGGCTGCGAAGCGTCGAAGCGGACAAGAGGATATCCGCTCCATTATCAAATTGGGTGCCGTAGGTTATTCGTTCTTTGTAGGTTTGATGGCTGGCAGCATCGACGGCAAGTTGTGCGCCGTCGAAATCACTGCCTTTTTTTGTCACGATATTGATGATGCCGTAGAAAGCGCCGTTTCCGTGAGACACCGAACCCGGCCCGGAGACGTATTCAACCCGCTCTATCAGTTCCGTATCCAGAATGCCGTCATGACTCAAATAGGAGGCGTTGTATAAATTGTCATTGGCCTGATGTCCATCAATTAGCAACATGACTCTGCCGGGATAGTCGCCGGGCCTGCCGAAGCCTCGGCCACTCATGTAGGTGTATACGTGATCACTGACGGTATTGAGCCCCCGCATGCTGCTGATGATCTCAGCCAGAGTGCGATAGCCGTAGGATTGGATATCCTTGGCGGTAACGATGCTGACGGCAGATGGCGAGTCGCTGATCTGCTTGGCAATTCTGGATGCAGTGACGACTTCTTTTGAAAGCAGCTCTTCCAGGGGGGTGTCGGTCAGATATTCGCTGTTGTCAGCCTCAGCGAGGACGAGGGAACTATATAGACAGAAACAAATACCTATAAGACTGGCAGGAACGGCAAGGTATGCGCGATTGCACAGTAACCGGTGTCTAAGCATGCCTGCATTGAAATTTGATCGCATCTTTGACCTGCTTTGCCGGCTGGATGATTTGGAACCTCTCCAGCTTGTCGGTCATTTACCAGAATTTTGATGTCTTTGATTATGTTATTGGCATCCCTGGATTCAAGCATATCAAAATTTGTTGAATTGATATTGAGAAATATCGTTTATGCTGATTTAAATCAAGAAAGTCGCTGTTGCCCGGCCTGAAATCTGAAGGTTCAGGTGTGTGAATGGGACTAGCGAATCAATTGGCTGATCTGCTTGAAGGCTTCGCCTTCGGCCTTGCCCAGCCACTCGAACACGACCGACTCGGTGTTGCTGACGACGATGCCGGCCTGACGCAGGCGAGTCAGCGCGTTGGTCTTGTTGGCCGTATTGCGTGAGAGTACGGCATCCTCGACGACAAATACCTGCCTGCCCTGTTCACGCAGTGCCAGAGCGGTCTGCAAAATGCAGATGTGTGCTTCCATGCCGGCCAGAACCACCTGCGGCCGGTCGCCGACCAGTTTGCGCTGAAAGGTCGGTTCATCGCAGCAGGAGAAAGCCGTCTTGCTCACTGCCGCTTGAGTCAGCAGCGGCTGCAGTTCGGCGCAGGTCGGGCCCAGCCCCTTGGGGTACTGTTCCGTATGGATGACCGGCACTTCCAGCAACGCGGCGGCCTGCAGCAGAATCGCGCTGTTCTTCAATACCTGCTGCATGTCTTCGGCGGGCATGGCGCTCGCCAGTTTTTCCTGCATATCAATGACGACCAGCTGGCTGCTGGCGGCTTGGCAGATCAGGTGGGTTTGCATCGGTTTTCGTCCTGGGTAATCAGTTCTTTGCAATCAGCTGCTGGTTGACTTCCGCCAGGTCGGCTTCGGTCAGGATGCCGCTGGCATATTTCAGGCGCACCGAGCTGATCAGGTAGTTGTAGCGGGCCTGCAATAAATCCCGTTTGGCGGTGTAGTACTGCTGTTGCGCGTTGAGCACGTCGACGCTGGTACGCACGCCGACTTCATAACCCAGATTGGTCGAATCCAGCTGGCTCTGGCTGGAAAGCAGTGCTTGTTCGTAGGCCCTGATCTGCGCGACGCCGCTGCTGACATCGAGGTAGGCCTGCCGTGTTTCGAGGTCGGCCTGCCGTCTGGCGACTTCCATGTCTTCCTGCGCCTTCTGCAGATTGGCGGCTGCCTCGCGTACGCGCGAACTGACAGCCCCCCCCTGATAGATGGGGATCGCTAGCTGCAGGCCGACGGTGAGGTCTTCCAGGTCGGCAGCAAAGCCGCTGGCGCTGCCGTTGTTGCGGTTGTCGCTGTAGCGGGCAATTGCGTCCAGTGTCGGCATGTGGCCGGCGCGCATGCGCTCGACCTCGCGATTTGCGATCTGGAAATTGTGCTGCTGGATGGCCAGCGCCAGGCTGTTCTGCTCCGCCAGATCAACCCAGGCCTGCATATCGGTCGGTTGCGGAATCTGCGGATTGAGGTCTTCGCGCACGGTGGCGAGATTTTGCGGCATCTTGCCAATGATGGACTGCAGCGCGCGCTTCTTGATTTCCAGCTGGTTGATGGCGGCGATCTCCTGCGCC
>PHCM01000089.1 GCA_002842255.1 Betaproteobacteria bacterium HGW-Betaproteobacteria-2
CAGGTTGCGCTTGACGATCAGCCGCTCATCCGGGGACAGTGCGGTGCTGTCCTTCCACTGTGCAATGTCGCGGCTCATGGAGATTTCCTGCGGCATCCAGTGGTTGGCGCAGCCCGCCAGGTATTTGTCCCACGCCCAGTGGTACTTGAACGGCACCAGTTGGTTCACGTCGGTCTGGCCGTTGATGGCTCGTTTGTCGGAGACATTGACGCGGCCACTGGTACTTGATGGGGTAGTGTCAGGTCGCGTTGTAGTGGCAGACGTAGTGGATGGCACGCGGTTTTGTTCGGGTTGATGCTCTACAGTAGCCTCGTCGAGTACTTCATCTTCAAATGTCAGCATGGTCGTTCCTTGGTAATTGGTTCAATGGATATGTCGATTACTGGCAAGCTTCGCAAGTAGGGTCATCGATCAGACACTGCTTGGGTTCCGCTTCTGCAATTGTTGCCGACACGGCGTTGAGTTCGCCGCCCTGGCCGGTGGACTTCTCGGCCGCAGTGGCTCCCAGTGAGCGCAGGTAGTAGGTGGTTTTCAGGCCACGCTGCCAGGCCAGCAGGTAGATGTCGTTCAGTTTCTTGCCGGATGGCGCTGCAAAGTACAGGTTGAGCGACTGCGCTTGGTCTATCCATTTCTGGCGCCGGGCCGCAGCCTCGACCAGCCAGACCGGATCCACCTCGAACGCGGTGGCATACAGAGCCTTCAGTTCCGATGGAACGCGCTCGATGGCCGCCAGCGAGCCGTCGTAATACTTGATGTCCGCCACCATCACGTCATCCCACAGGCCATAGCGCTTGAGGTCGGTGACCAGTGCCTCGTTCACCACGGTAAATTCTCCCGACAGGTTGGATTTGACGTACAGGTTCTGGTAGTCCGGTTCGATGCTGGCGGAGACGCCGACGATATTGGAAATGGTGGCTGTCGGAGCAATCGCTACGCAATTGGAGTTGCGCATGCCGACCGATTGGATGCGGTTACGCAATGCCGCCCAGTCCAGCGTGGCCGACGTATCGACTTCCAGGTAGCCTCCGCGCTCATCGGCCAGCTTCCTGAGCGTGTCTGGCGGCAGTACGCCCTGATCCCAAAGGCTGCCGCGGAAGGTGGAATAGGCGCCTCGCTCTTCCGCCAACTCGGTCGATGCCCAGTAGGCGTAATAGCACACCGATTCCATGGCCTGGTCAGCAAAGGTAACGGCATCTTCCGAGGCATAAGGCAGGCGCATGGCATGCAGGCAATCCTGGAATCCCATGATACCCAGACCCACTGGCCGATGGCGCAGATTAGAGTTGCGTGCCTTGCCCACGGCATAGAAGTTGATGTCGATCACGTTATCCAGCATGCGCATGGCAACGTGAATGGTGGCACGGAGCTTATCCTGATCAAGCACGGTCACGCCATTTTCCTGCCTCAGGTGTGCCAGCAGATTGACCGACCCCAGATTGCACACGGCGATTTCAGTGTCGGAAGTGTTGAGTGTGATTTCCGTGCACAAATTGGAACTGTGGACCACACCGACATGCTGCTGCGGTGAGCGCACATTGCAGGCATCCTTGAAGGTGATCCAGGGATGGCCTGTCTCGAACAGCATGGACAACATCCGGCGCCACAGTTGTACGGCGGGAATGCGCTTGAACAGTTTAATTTCGCCAAGATCGGCACGACGCTCGTATTCGGTATAAGCCTCCTCGAAGGCTTGCCCGAACTTATCATGCAAGTCCGGCACGTCGGAGGGTGAGAAAAGCGTCCATTCGCTGTTCTCCATCACTCGCTTCATGAACAGGTCTGGAATCCAGTGTGCGGTATTCATGTCGTGGGTACGACGGCGGTCATCGCCAGTGTTCTTGCGCAGGTCGAGGAATTCCTCGATATCCAGATGCCAGGTTTCCAGGTAGCCACACACGGCACCCTTGCGTTTTCCACCTTGGTTGACAGCCACGGCGGTGTCATTGACCACCTTTAGGAATGGAATCACGCCCTGACTCTTGCCGTTGGTGCCCTTGATGCGAGCACCCAGCGCCCGCACTGGCGTCCAGTCGTTGCCCAGGCCACCGGCGAATTTCTGCAACAAAGCGTTTTCCTTGATGCCCTGGTAGATGCCGTCCAGATCATCGGATACCGTTGTGAGGTAGCACGACGACAACTGGGAATGTAGCGTGCCGCTGTTGAACAGCGTGGGAGTGGAACTCATGAAATCGAAGCTGGACAGCACGCGGTAGAACTCGATGGCGCAGGTTTCGCGGTCAATCTCGTTGATGGCAAGGCCCATTGCCACACGCATGAAGAAGATTTGTGGCAGTTCAATACGGCGTTCCTCGATGTGCAGGAAGTAGCGGTCATAAAGGGTCTGTAGACCGAGATAACCGAACTGTAAATCGCGACCGTCATCAAGCGCCGTAGCCAGTCTGTCCAGATCGAACTGCGCCAGCCGGGGGTCCAGCAAGCCGGCCTCGATCCCGGTTTTGACATATTGCGGAAAGTAATCAAGGTAAGCTGTTGCTGCATCGCCCTGAGCGACTGCACGTCCAAGCACTTCAGCGCGAATCTGATCCAGCAGCAGGCGGGCAGTGACGTAATTGTAGGCGGGTTCGCGCTCGATCAAGCTGCGTGCCGAGAGGATCAGCGCACGGCGCACTTCCTGCGCTGAAATGCCATCGTAGAGGTCACGCACCGCCTGCTCTACCACTCGTTCGGCGGAAACCGCATCGCCCAGGCCGGAACAGGCAGCGGCGACAGTAACTTTAAGTAAGGCCGGATCAAGTGGCTTCCGCTGACCGCTCTCGTCCACCACATGCAGCAAGGGTGCCGTCGGCGCGGCATGCTGGGCGCGTTCCGTAGTGCGTTTTTCCCGGTACAGCACATAGGCGCGCGCTACATCGTGCTCGCCAGAGCGCATCAGGGCCAGCTCGACCTGATCCTGAATATCCTCGATGTGTACCGTACCGCCAGCAGGCAGGCGACGTGCCAGTGCATGGATCACCATGTCGGTCAGGCGCTTGACCTGCTCACGGGCTGCGCTGGAAAGCGATGCGCCTTCCCCCTGCACGGCAAGGAATGCCTTGCTTAAGGCAATGGAGATTTTTTCTGAGTTGAATGTCACCACTGCGCCGTTACGACGAATAACCTGATATGAAGGGGATGCTTGAGTGGTGGTTTGGCTGCTGCCGACCGCTATATCGTCCATGGTATGGCTCCCGGTAAGTCGGGCGGGGAGTCACTTTTAAGACGCAATACATCCCACATTCAGGGACAAATCGCATGCCACAAGGACTTGCATGAAGGAGCGCACGCAAAAACGACGCTTCCTGTCTGCCGAGGACACCCCGCCTCAAACGTTGTAGAAAAATTCCACGGCAGGTCTCCTGGCTTCCGGGTCGTTGTGTGTCGTCAGCCTTCCCGGTGCGTTCACCAGTGGCATTGAATTGGCGACACACTCGCCGGATACAGTTGCGGGGGCAGCTCCGGCTTTCAGGCGTTGCACCTGTTACCGGATTCCCTATTATCCCGACCTTCGGAAAGAAGAACGGGAACCGTAGTGGCTCCCATTAAACACAACAAAATGTGTCTATGTCAACATAAAAACACAACATACGGTGTTTCATGTCTTTCCCGTCCGTGGTTCATTCAGAGAAATCTGGCTTTTTCTGGGTGGTTCCTATGGGCTTGAAGTCGTGCAAATCGATTTTTGTCTCCCCGGCTTGTACGGCACAGCCCCAGTTTAAACGCTGATCCTGCGCATAACGCTTGCCAAGCTGCCATGCAATTTCGGCACGCGCCAGTTCTACGCCCAGGTAAAAAGCGTGACCACCATCCGACGCCACCTGCAAATGAGGGTAGAACTCGAAAGGATCCTGTGCAGTATGCAGGCCATCCCGGTTGAATACATGCAGACCATCGCGACTGATTTGAATCCGGTAACTCGGGTCCTTGATTTCGGCAGCCAGGGCTTCAATTTCTTCTCGGCTGTAGGGGAAAGGGTTGATGTCGTGAACGGTAAGCAGATCGTCGGCCACGTGTTTGGGTAAGCCGTTGTGTTGTGCAGCTGCATACATGATGCGGCGTGCTCGATCCGCCTCGCGGATGGCACGGTGAGCATGCGGGCTGACCTCGGTGGCCAGGATGTGATTGATGTTCAACTCTGAACAGATACCGAGCAGCAAGGTGTTGATGCCCGAGGTGTCAGCATGCGTCAGTTCGGTCAGGTTGCCAACACCCATCATCATTTCGATCTCCGGATGCCGCTCCCTGAAAGTGTTGTAGCGTGCAAGGGATTCGCTAAAGCCGAAATGGATCGGATCCAGAATCGGGTCCACCACAAAGGCCCGATTTTTAGCCTGCAATTGCCGGATGGTGTCTTCCACTGAATCCAGATCACCATGAACGTCCGGAATGATGATGGGCGTAGATGCCACCTCGTCGGCGATCCACAGGCTCTTGCTGTTCAGGCTGAGCAAATAGTCCGCTCCAGCCTTTCCACCGGCGATCAGGTCGTCTGATTCCAGTGAATCCAGGCTGACGGTATACCCTGCCTGCTTCAAGGCCTGGATGGACTCCGTCAGATGTGGAAAGGGCCTGCCCGGCTGGCAGCCGATATCGATCACATCTGCGCCATTGCTGCGATAGTATTCGGCTCTTTCCAATATTTCTGCGACACTCAGAAACGGAGCCTCTACCACTTCGGCGAAAATTTTGGTTTTGTATTGGCTCAGATCAGACTGTTTGATTTTTTTGCCAAAATAGAGCGGTAAATCCTTCACTTCTTCGGGCCCTCGTTCCACCGGCACACCCAGTTGTGTGGATAACGCTGCCAAGTCCCCCGGACAGCGTCCCGGAATGATGATGCGGGTGGCGCCGTGAGTATCCTTCAGACGGCGGCCGATCATGTCTGCATTCATCAGTGCTGCCACCTTGATGCCCATCTCCAGCACGGTGTAACTGAATTCCGGTTCCATGTTGGCAAGAATCTGCCTCAATTGTTTCTCGGCCAGTTTTCCCGTCAGAAACAGGATGTGCTCCGTCATGTTTGCAGTATTGATTCCAAGTGTGCCGCCATTCTAGGCTAACCACGTTCCAGAACACCACTTCAACCATAGACAGGGAAGCGTTTCACCAAGGCTGCCACCTGATTACGGATCTGGGCAATATTTTCAGCGTCACACGGGTTGTCCAGCACGTCAGCAATCAAATTGCCCACCAGGCGTGATTCCTCTTCCGTGAAGCCGCGTGTCGTCATGGCAGGCGTTCCCAAGCGGATGCCGGACGTCACGAATGGCTTTTCCGGGTCGTTCGGGATCGCATTCTTGTTGACGGTGATATGTGCATCACCGAGGATTTTTTCCGCCTCCTTGCCGGTTAAGTCCTTGCTACGCAGATCGACGAGCATGAGGTGGCTTTCCGTGCGACCGGATACGATGCGCAGGCCACGCGCCTTCAATGTCTCAGCAAGCACGGCGGCATTCTTGACCACTTGCTGCTGATAGGTCTTGAATTCAGGCGCAAGGGCTTCCTTGAAAGCCACGGCCTTGCCGGCGATCACGTGCATCAGCGGGCCACCCTGGATGCCAGGGAAAATAGCTGAATTGATTGCCTTCTCGTGCTCTGCCTTCATCAGAATTCCCCCGCCACGCGGCCCCCGCAGACTCTTGTGGGTGGTCGTGGTGACGAAGTCAGCATGCGGTACTGGGTTGGGATAGACGCCGGCAGCGATCAAACCGGCATAGTGGGCCATGTCCACCATGAAATATGCGCCGACTTCCCTTGCAATGCGCGCGATGCGCTCGAAATCGATGCGAAGTGCGAAGGCCGAGGCGCCGGCGATAATTAGTTTCGGTTTACTCTCGTGTGCCTTCTGCTCCAGCGAAGTGTAGTCAATGTCTTCCTGGGAGTTGAGACCGTAACTCACCACGTTGAACCACTTGCCACTCATATTGAGCGCCATGCCGTGGGTCAGATGGCCACCCTCGGCCAGGTTCATGCCCATGATGGTGTCACCAGGCTTGAGCACGGCAAAAAATACCCCTTGGTTAGCCTGCGACCCGGAATTGGGCTGTACGTTGGCGGCCTCGGCACCAAATAGTTGTTTAACGCGGTCAATGGCGATCTGCTCGACGACATCGACGTATTCGCAGCCACCGTAATATCGCTTGCCTGGATAGCCTTCGGCATATTTGTTGGTCAGTTGGGAACCTTGCACGGCCATTACGGCAGGTGAGGTGTAGTTCTCCGAAGCGATCAGTTCGATGTGATCTTCCTGACGCTGATTTTCCTGCTCGACTGCAGCAAATATTTCCGGATCGATCTGGTCTACCGTGTAGCGTTTTCGTTCAAACATGTTGCCCTTTCAGACAGATGCATCCCAATGTGGCTTGGGAAGTTATAAATAGAAAATGCCGTGCGCGGCACGTGTGTCTGTGACGTGCCACACACAGCAGATGGCTAATTACA
>PHCM01000090.1 GCA_002842255.1 Betaproteobacteria bacterium HGW-Betaproteobacteria-2
CCACCGGTTCGACATTCTTGATGGCAAAGCCGAGCAGCAGCAGGCACAAGATGACAAGCAGAATGGCAAGGAAATATCTCATGGCGCTATTTTACCTAACCCGGATGTAACTCCCTAATACAGGTTGAAAATGCAGGGCAAAAAAAACGGCAGAGGCTCAATCTTGATTGAAGCTCTGCCGCTTGTTGAACTATATGAATAGCTCTATCAGTTAAAGACTACTCGGCTAAATCCACACGCTCACGCAACTCCTTGCCTGCCTTGAAGTGCGGTACGTACTTTTCGGGTACTTGCACCTTGGTGCCGGTTTTCGGGTTGCGACCGAGACGTGGCGGACGGTAATTCAGACTGAAACTACCGAAACCACGAATCTCAATGCGCTCACCAGCGGCAAGCTTGTCCGACATGGAGTCAAGGATGGCTTTGACAGAAAGTTCTGCATCCTTGACCACCAGCTGCGGAAAGCGCGCTGCCAAGTTGGCAATCAGCTCTGATTTTGTCATGGCTTGATTGCCTTATTCTTTGTTTTTGCCGTCAAGTTTAGCCTTCAACAGGGCGCCCAGACTGGTGGTGCCTGCGTTGCCGGAGTCAGCATCGAACTTCTGAGCTGCATCGGCGGCTTCCGGTTGATCCTTGGCCTTGATGGACAAGCCGATGGTGCGGTTCTTGCGATCGACGTTGATGATACGTGCTTCGATCTCTTGACCTTCCTTCAGTACGGCAGCAACGTCAGTGACCTTCTCCTTGGAGATGTCGGATGCGCGCAGGTAGCCTTCGACTTCGTCATCCAGCGCAATCACTGCACCCTTGTCATCGATGCTCTTGACGGTACCGGTAACGATAGCGCCCTTGTCATTGATGGCGGTGTAAGCATTGAACGGATCACTGTCCATTTGCTTGACGCCGAGGGAGATACGTTCTTTCTCGACATCGATGGCCAGAACAACAGCAGAAACTTCGTCACCCTTCTTGAAGTTGCGGATGGCTTCTTCGCCGGTCTGGTTCCATGACAGGTCAGACAGGTGGATCAGGCCGTCGATACCGCCAGGCAAGCCGATGAACACACCGAAATCGGTGATGGACTTGATTTGGCCGGTGACCTTGTCACCCTTCTTGTGGGTAGCTTCAAACTCATCCCAAGGGTTGGCCTGGCATTGCTTCATGCCGAGGGACAGACGACGACGGTCTTCGTCGATTTCCAGAATCATGACTTCGACTTCGTCGCCCAGTTGAGCGATCTTGGCCGGATGTACGTTCTTGTTGGTCCAGTCCATTTCGGAAACGTGTACCAGACCTTCGATGCCCGGTTCGATTTCAACGAATGCACCGTAGTCGGTCAGGTTGGTGACCTTGCCGAACAGGCGGGTGCCTACTGGGTAACGGCGGCTCAGAGCAACCCATGGGTCGTCGCCCAGTTGCTTGATGCCGAGGGAAACGCGGTTCTTCTCTTGATCGAACTTGAGGATCTTGGCTTCGACTTCTTCACCAACGGTCAGCACTTCTGATGGGTGCTTGACGCGGCGCCATGCCAGGTCGGTGATGTGCAGCAGGCCGTCGATACCGCCCAGGTCAACGAATGCACCGTAGTCGGTGATGTTCTTGACGATGCCCTTGACCACTGCGCCTTCTTTCAGTGAATCCAGCAGTGCTTCGCGGTCGGCGCCCATGGTTTCTTCCAGGACTGCGCGACGGGAAACGACGACGTTGTTGCGCTTGCGGTCAAGCTTGATAACCTTGAAATCCCATTCCTTGTTTTCGAATGGGGTGGTGTCCTTGACTGGACGCATATCAACCAGGGAACCTGGCAGGAATGCGCGGATGCCATTGACCATAACGGTCAGGCCACCCTTGACGCGGCCGCTGATCAGGCCCTTGATGATGCGGGCTTCGTTCATGGCTTCTTCCAGATCGAGCCATGCTTGCATCTTCTTCGCTTTGTCGCGAGAAAGTACGGTGGAACCGTAACCATCTTCCAGTTTTTCGATAGCGACTTTAACAAAGTCGCCGACATTGACTTCGATATTGCCTTGGTCGTCACGGAATTCAGCGGCGTTGATCACGCTTTCGGACTTCAGGCCTGCATTGACGATAACGAAATCGGAGTCTACGGAAATAACTTCAGCGGTGATCACTTCACCGGAGCGCATTTCCTGGCGAGCAAGGCTCTCCTCGAATAATGCTGCGAAGCTTTCCATAGAGGAAGATGGGTTTGTGGAAACGTTAGCCATTAAAAAAATACCTAGTAGTATCCCACCTGGCGGCGGGTAAAGTTAAAAAAGCCATAAACCTCGGGGGTTCACGGCACCATAAAAATGAATTCTAACACGTTGATGTTGTTATACAAATAACAACATCGCATTCCCTAGCGAATTTGCTCGCCGGCGGCCTCAAGAACGAAGCGGACGGCTTCTTCGATAGTCAGCTGGCTGGTTTCCAGCAGCTGTGCATCTTTGCATTGTTGCAAGGGGGCGGCGGAGCGTTGACTGTCTCTGGCGTCACGGTGCTGCAAATCATGCAGAATGTCGAGCAGGTTAGCATGCTTTCCTTTTTGCATCAACTGCTTATATCTGCGTTCCGCCCTTGTTTCGGCACTGGCGGTCAGGAATATTTTGGTCTTCGCATCGGGGAAAACCACGGTGGCCATATCCCGTCCATCGGCTACCAGCCCGGGCGCGCGGCGGAAACTGTGCTGCAGATCCAGCAGCGCGGCCCTGAGTTCCGGATGAACCGCGACTTCCGACGCGCCCTTGCCCATTTCTTCCGAGCGTACTGCGTCGCTGACATCCGTGCCGTTCAAAAGAATCTGTTCGTCCTCGAAGCGGATATCCAGCGTTGCCGCCATCGCAGCCAGCGCTTTGGCGTCCTGCCAGGAAATTTCGCGGCTTTTTGCGGCCAGCGCGACTACGCGATAAAGCGCGCCTGAATCCAGATAATGGTAACCCAGAGCCTTGGCGACGCGCTGCGCGACAGTTCCCTTGCCGGAGGCGGAAGGGCCGTCGATGGCGATGACGGGAACCAGAGAAGGGTTAAGGGTTAAGGGTGAAGGGTGGGCTTGTGAAAGGTTTTCCCCTTCTCCAGCCATTGTGTTTGATCGATCAGTCATGAGTAATCGTCGCGAAGCGTTCGAAATAGTCCGGGAAGGTCTTGGCTACGCATTCTGGTTCGTTGATGGTGATCGGCGCATTGCCGAGAGAGACCAGCGAGAAGCACATCGCCATGCGGTGGTCGTCATAGGTGTCGATGGCAGCATCCGCTATCAGTGTTTCCGGTGGTGTGATTACCAGATAATCTGCGCCTTCCTCGACGATGGCACCGACCTTGCGCAGTTCCGTGGCCATGGCGCTGAGACGGTCAGTCTCCTTCACGCGCCAGCTGGCGATATTGCGCAGCCGGCTTGGGCCGTCGGCGAACAATGCAGCGGTCGCCAGTGTCATGGCGGCATCGGGGATATGGTTGCAGTCCAGGTCGATGGCTTTCAGTTTGCCGGCAGGCGCGCTGGCTTCTATCCAGTTGTCGCCGTAAGTAATCCTTGCGCCCATCAGTTCCAATGCTTCGCAGAAGCGGACATCGCCCTGAATGCTGTTTTTGCCGATGCCGTAAACCCGCACCGGGCCTTTGCCGATGGCGCCGGCAGCAAGGAAATAGGAGGCGGAAGACGCGTCACCCTCGACGTGGATGTCGCCCGGACTCTGGTAAACACTGTTGGCCGGTATGCTGAAACGCTGCCAGCCATCCCTTTGCACGCTGATGCCGAAACGCTGCATCAGGTTGAGCGTAATCTCGATATACGGCTTGGAGATCAGTTCGCCGACGACTTCGATCTGTGCGGCTTTGCCGGTCAGCGGCAGCGCCATGAGCAGGGCGGTGAGGAACTGGCTGGAAACGTCGCCGCGTATGCGTATTGCCTGGCTGACATCGATTGTGGCGGGTGAGATCTTCAACGGCGGATAGCCGTCATTGCCCAGATATTCGATATTGGCACCGGCCTGGCGTAGCGCGTCGACCAGGTCGCCGATGGGGCGCTCGTGCATGCGCGGCACGCCGGACAATTTGTAGTCGCCGCCCACTAGCGCCAGTGCGGCAGTCAGTGGGCGGATGGCGGTGCCTGCGTTACCCATGAACAGATCGGCCTGACGGTTGGGGATTTCTCCGGCGGTACCTTTGACTCGCCAGTCGTGCTCAGCCGTCTGTTCAAGCGTGACGCCCAGCAGTTTCAAGGCATCCAGCATGCGATCGACGTCATCGGACGACAGCAGGGCGTGAATGTTGGTTGTTCCTTCGGCCAGTGCCGCCAGCAGCAGTGTGCGGTTGGAAATGCTTTTGGAGCCGGGGAGTGTGATTTCGCCTGCCGCACGGCTCATGGGCCTGAGTTTGAGAGTCTGCATCCGGGTCATGCCTGACGAGGTTTGTTTGTCGGGATTGCGCCCCAGGCGTTGCGCTTCTGGCTGGCGTTTTCGAACATGTCGCGCAGACCCTGTGCATCGCGCTGCTCGAGCAGGTCGCGCAGCTTATGCAGGGATGCTTGATAGGCGTCGATCTCCGAGAGCAGGGCTTCACGATTGGCCAGGCTGATGTCGCGCCACATTTCGGGAGAGCTGCCGGCGATCCTGCTGAAATCCCTGAAGCCGCCCGCCGCGAAGGCAAACAGTTCTTCAGCGTTCGGTCGTGAGGCGAGGTCATCGACCAGGGCGAACGCCAGCAGATGCGGCAAATGGCTGACTGCGGCAAAGATCTGGTCGTGATGGCCGGCTGACATTTCGGTGACTCGGGCACCGGCTTGCTTCCACATTTCACTGACCTTGCGGCTGGATTCCGGGGCGGTTTTTGCCGTTGGCGTCAGCACGATATTCTTGCCGTCGAACAGGTCTGCCCGTGCTGCCGTGACGCCGCTTTTTTCGGCACCGGCAATCGGATGTCCAGGAACGAACTGGGTAAACTGGTCGCCGAGGATGGCGGCAGCATAGTCGATGACATCGGATTTGGTGCTGCCGACATCGGTAATCACGGTGTTCGGACCGAGGTGGGGCGCAATGGACTTGAGGATGTTGGGCGTCTGGGCAACGGGTGCGGCGATGATGATGATATCGGCATCCTGCATGGCCAACTCGGCCGGCGGATTCATTTCGTCGATGACGCCGAGATCGATGGCGGTTTGCAGACTGTCAGCATTGCGGTCGATGCCGACGATATGCAGATGCTGAATGTTGCGCCTGAGTGCGAGGGCCAGTGAGCCGCCGATCAGGCCAACGCCGAAAATAACCAGTTTTTTCAAACCCGAGGAATTCAAACCTGAGGAACCTGTGATCAAAAGGCGATTGTATCACGCAGATATGGCTGGATTGATGCCTGAGTCACAACAGGATATGGGCGGCGCAGATGCAAAAACGGCGCTTCAATGCAGAATATTGTCCACATCAAAACGCCGCTTGCAGGGAGATGACGGTGAATAGATTCTTATCTGTTCACTTGGTTCAAAATCGCTGCAACTATTTTTGATGCAAGTCCTCGATCGGTCTCCATTCGCCGTCCTTCAATGCCTCCAGCGGAGCAAAGTTCTGCTTGTAAGCCATTTTCCGGCTTTCGCTGATCCAGTAGCCGAGGTAGAGGTAGGGTTTTTCCAGCTGTAGCGCCCAGTTCACCAGCCAGAGGATGCTGTAGGTGCCATAACTGCTGTTGGTATCGGCCGCATCATAAAAGGTATAGACCGCGGAAATGCCGTCAGTCACGATATCCACGACGCTGACCATTTTCAGCATGCCATCCAGCCGGAACTCGACCAGCATGGTCTCCACGTTGCTCTGCACGAGAAAATTGCGATATTGCTCGACCGTATCCTGTTCTGCGTTGTCCTCGCTATGCCGGGCAAGTTGGTAGGCCTGGTAGAGCTTGAAATGTTCTTCACTGTAGCCCACCGGCATGATGGTTGCGCTCAGGTTCCGGTGCTGTTTTTCGGCGCGCCGCTGATTGCGGCTGGCAGTGAATTCGGCGACGGGAATGCGCACCGGGATGCAGGCGCTGCAATTTTCGCAATGGGGACGGTAGGCGAATTTTCCGCTACGTCTGAAACCCAGCTGAATCAACCCGCTGTATGTCCGGGCATCGATCAGGTGATGCGGCGCGGCGATCAGCGACTGTGCCAGCCGGCCATGGATGTAGCCGCAGCTGTAGGGTGCTGTGACATAAAACTGGATTTTTTGCAGTGCCGCGTCGTTGGGTAGGGTCATGACAGTCCTGCTTTTACTGTTCCCGTATTGCGCATGTATCAGCGATGATGTTCACTCTATCAATTTCGCCAGTTGCAGACAAAATTCTTTTCGCGGGATCTCGCGTGCACCCAGCGAAGCGAGATGGGTAGTGTGCATCTGACAATCAATGAGTCCGCAATTCTGCCGCCGGAGTTCCTCTACCAGCCGGATAAAGGCAATCTTCG
>PHCM01000091.1 GCA_002842255.1 Betaproteobacteria bacterium HGW-Betaproteobacteria-2
GATAACCGCAGCTTCTTCGGCGACCACGACCCGGACCTGAAGAACGACAACGTGCTGCGCCGCGTGCGTCCACGCTTCCAGGGCACGCTCTACAACATCTTCGATTTCGACTTCAACACCGATTTCGCCAAGGATGCCCAGGCCACCGTAGTCGATGCCTACATCAATGCACGCTTCCAGCCGTGGTTTCAGGTGCAGGCCGGCAAGTTCAAATCGCCATTCAGCCTGGAGCGTATCCAGAGCGGTAACTGGATACGCTTTGCAGAACGCTCCTATGTCGCCGACTCCATCGCCCCCAATCGCGATGTCGGTATCAAGGTGCACGGCAACGTGTTGGACAAGAAACTGAATTACGACTTCGGCGTGTTCAACGGCACCAATGACGGAGGCAGCGGCAAGCAGGAAGGCGACACCAACACTGACAAGGAATTCGCCGCACGCATCTTCGTCGAGCCGTTCAAGGGCGGTGACAGCGTGTTAGCAGGCTTGGGCTTCGGTTTGGCAGGCACATGGGCAGACCAGAAAGATGATGCCGTCGCCGACCGTTACCGCACACCCGGCCTGCAGACCTTCTTCCAGTATGCCGGCACCACCACCAGCGATGGCAACAAGGTCCGTTGGTCACCGCAGGCTTATTACTACTACGGCCCATTCGGACTGCTGGCGGAATATGCCCGCAGCTCGACCGATGTGAAGAATGCCGCTGGCAATACCACACTCGATAACGATGCTTGGCAGATTGCAGGCAGCTGGGTATTGACCGGCGAGGACAACAGCTTTGCCGGCATCACGCCAAAACAGGATTTCGACCTGAACAAGGGCGGCTGGGGCGCATGGGAAATCGCCGCGCGCTACCACCAACTGGAAGTCGACAAGGACGCGTTCAGCGGCGGCTACGCCAATGCGGCCAGCACGACCGAGCAGGCCAGTTCATGGACGCTCGGCCTCAACTGGTATTTGAACAGGAACGTGAAGATCGCCACCAGCTACGACCACACCTCATTTGACAGCGGTATCGCCGGCATCGACGACAGGGAAGACGAAAGAGCTTTGTTCAGTCGCCTGCAGGTCGCTTTCTAAACCCATTCAAACTCAATTCAAACCAAGGAACAATCATGAAACACACATTCTCAAAACTGTTACTTGCCGGGGCATTTGCCCTGGCAGTACCACTCAGCGCTTCGGCCGCTGATGTGACACTACTCAACGTATCCTATGACCCGACACGAGAACTCTATGTCGATTTCAACAAGGCTTTCGCCGCGCACTGGAAAGCCAAGACCGGCGACAACGTCACCATCAAGCAATCCCACGGTGGCGCCGGCAAGCAGGCACGTGCCGTCATCGACGGTCTGCAGGCAGACGTCGTCACTCTGGCACTGGCCTACGATATCGACGCCATACACGAAAAAGCCAAACTGATCCCCAAGGATTGGCAAGCCCGCCTGCCCAACAACAGCGCGCCATATACCTCCACCATCGTGCTGCTGGTACGCAAGGGCAACCCGAAGAAGATCAAGGATTGGGATGATCTTGCCAAACCCGGTGTTTCAGTCATCACGCCCAACCCCAAAACCTCCGGCGGTGCACGCTGGAACTACCTGGCGGCATGGGGTTTCGAGCTGAAACGCAATGGCGGCGACCAGGAAAAGGCCAAGGAATTCGTCAAGAAAATATTCGCCAACGTACCGGTACTCGATTCCGGCGCGCGCGGGTCAACTACCACTTTCGTTGAACGCGGCATCGGCGACGTCTTTATCTCTTGGGAAAACGAAGCCTTCCTGGCACTGAAAGAACTCGGTCCGGACAAATTCGAGATCGTCGTACCATCGGTATCTATTCTGGCCGAGCCACCAGTAACCGTAGTCGACAAGGTCGCCGACAAACGCAAGACCCGTGCAGTCGCCCAAGCCTATCTGGAATACCTGTATTCCGACGAAGGACAAGACCTTGCCGGCAAGCACTACTACCGCCCGACCAATCCGAAATACGTTGATAAATACGCGCAGCAGTTCCCCAGGGCGAACCTGTTCAAGATCGACGACGTATTCGGTGGCTGGCAAAAAGCCCAGAAAGAACACTTTTCTGACGGCGGCACGTTCGACCAGATTTACACCAAGAAGTAAATATTTCGCATGAAACATGGGCCGGACATTAACGTCCGGCCCATTCAAGCAAAGGAGCCATGACATGACTACAGCATTGATCGTAGGCGGCGACCGGATAGACGGCATCAAGCAGGTATTGGGCAGTTACGGCGTGACCCGAATCAATCACTGGTCAGGTCGCAAGGCGGGCGATGGCAAAAAAGTCATCCCGCATGATACGGATCTGATTGTGCTGGTGACGGATTGGATCAGCCACAACTTCACACACAAAATCAAACAGTCCGCAGCAAAACGCGGCGTACGAATCGTCTACACGCCAAACGGACCGGCCGCATTGAAGACACGGCTGGAACGCATGCATGAAGAGACCGTGACGGAGGCTGCCTGTCGCAAGACAACAATCCATTCCCGTTTGATGTGCTGGCTGACGCTTCTGAAAACAGCCACTAAACGATTGTTTTAATACCTCTAATAGGAGCTTTAACCATGGCAATTCATTCAATCAATGTCCGCAACCAGTTTCGCGGCAGAGTCAAAGAAATCCTCATCGGCCCGGTTGTTTCAGAGATCGAAGTTGAGACCGCGCTCGGTCTCGTCACTTCCGTCATCACCACCCGCTCCATCAACGAACTCGGCCTACAGGTCGGCACCGAAGTTTTGGCCCTGGTCAAATCCACAGAAGTATCAATAGCCAAGGTTTGAACACCATGAACAAAACCTTCAAATCTTTCGTTTTCAGCCTTTTCGTCACACTTGGCTTGCCAGCGTTTGCAGAAACTTCGATTCTCAATGTGTCCTACGACGTCAGCCGTGAGTTCTACAAGGACTTGAATCCGGCATTCGTCAAATACTGGAAGGACAAAACCGGCGAAACTATCACCATCAAACAATCGCATGGCGGCTCATCGAAACAGGCCAGATCGGTGATTGACGGCTTGCAGGCTGATGTCATCACCATGAACCAGTCGCTGGACATCGACATCCTGCATGAGCGTGGCAAGCTTATTCCCAAGGACTGGCAAAAGCGCCTGGCTTCAAATAGTGCGCCGACAGCTTCCACTACCGTGTTCCTGGTGCGCAAGGGCAACCCCAAAAATATCCGGGACTGGAATGATCTGGTCAGGCCGGGCGTCGGCATCATCCTGCCCAACCCCAAGACTTCCGGCAATGGCCGCTACAGCTACCTGGCAGCCTGGGGCAGCGTCATCAAGAAGGGCGGCTCTGACGCAGACGCCAAGGACTATATCCACAAGTTCTTCAAGAATGTTCCGATCCTGGACGCGGGCGGCCGCGGTGCGACTACATCCTTCGTGCAACGCGGAATCGGCGACGTTCTGCTGACCTTTGAGAATGAAGTGTCATTGATAACCAATGAACTGGGCGGCGACCGGTTCGAAGTGGTGTATCCAGGCATCAGCGTGCTGGCAGAAAACCCGATCTCTCTGGTGGACAAGGTTGCCGACAAGCGTAACAGCCGCAAGGTGTCTCAGGCCTATCTGGATTTCCATTACTCCGATGAGGCACAAGCCATTGCTGTCAAGCACTCACTGCGGCCGCGTGCAGAAGGTGCCTCCGACAAATACAAGGACAAATTCAAACCCTTGACGCTGTTCACCATTGATGAAGTCTTCGGCAGCTGGGCCAATGCTCAGAAGGTGCACTTTGCCGATGGCGGCGTATTTGACCAGATCTACGTGAAATAGGGACAACACCCATCATGACCACTGTAGAACCTACCCAAACCCATATCGAAACCCTCAGAAAGCAACTGCAGGAAGCACTTTATCTGGATCTGGACGAATACGGTCTTGATGAACCGCTGAACGGGGAATTCACCAGCAAATTTCTCGGTATTCATTTGGAAAGCGCATTCCAGCCTATTTACGATAGAGAGGCAGGCGAAGTGTTCGGCTATGAAGCGCTTTTGCGCCCATCGCTCGTCGGCCAGCAACCAGTAGACCCGCAGTTCGCTTTCAGCTTCGCCGACCAGTCAGGCCGTCTGGTGAAATTCGATCGCATATGCCGCACCTTGCATTTGCTGAATTTAAGGCAGATTCATGCCGACCACGGTCTGCTGTTTTTGAACGTTCACCCGCAGCTATTATTGAGCGTAAATGCACATGGCAAGGTTTTTGAGAGAATCCTGCATGCCAACTCGATCCCGACCGACCGTGTCGTCATTGAGATCAATGAAAGCGCCATCACCCAGAATGCACAGCTCATCGAAGCCGTTGAGAATTACCGTGAGCGGCATTACAAAATCGCGATCGACCACTTCGGTCATGACCAATCCAGCCTGAACCGGCTATGGAAGCTGTCACCCGATTTCGTCAAGCTGGATCGCGCCATCATTCAACAGGCCAGCGACAACGAAAACCTGCGCAAGGCGCTGCCAAAACTGCTTGAACTGATTCGTGATTTTGGCGCACAACCGGTGATTGAAGGTATCGAGACCCAGAGACAGTTCGATATCGCCCTCGAATCGGGCGCTACATTGTTACAAGGCTACTTTTTAGGACATCCGGCAAGCGCCAGAGCGCAGCAGCCATCCACCGTTTTCAAACCCACCACGCAAGTGGCGGCTTGATTTTGCAGCATCAGCATTACTCATCTCCTCCCTTCGGGCTTGCTACTTGTACATAAAGTGCAAGCCCATCTTTTTTTATAATTAATTAGCATATAAATATATGAACATATTATTTTTAATCAATATAACTGACTGTTAAATTAGCAGCCGCATTCAGCCCAACCAGAGAATTTAAAGAGGTCTCCCGATGACGCAAGTCATTACAGCCAACCATCCGTCACTAAGAAAACGCAAACAGAAGAACGTCCTGCCTGGGTTCAACCTCTCGCTGGGTTATACGATTCTCTACCTCAGCCTGATCGTGCTGATTCCGCTCTCGGCAGCATTCATCAAAACCACCGAACTGAGCTTTGCCGAATTCTGGGAAACGGTGACGACCCCGCGCGTCGTCGCCTCTTACCAGCTAACCTTCGGCGCTTCGCTGATCGGTGCCAGCATCAACGCCGTGTTCGGATTGCTCACTGCCTGGGTGCTGGTGCGCTATAGCTTCCCCGGCAAGAAAATTATCGATGCTTTGGTTGACCTGCCTTTTGCATTGCCCACCGCCGTGGCCGGTATCGCGCTGACCGCCATTTTTGCCGGTAACGGCTGGCTCGGCAGCTGGCTGGAGCCGCTCGGCATCAAGGTCGCATTCACGCCATTAGGCGTAGTGGTGGCACTGACATTCATCGGCCTGCCCTTCGTCGTCCGTACGGTGCAGCCGGTACTGGAAGACCTGGAAGCGGAAGCCGAGGAAGCCGCCGCAAGCCTTGGCGCCAACCGCTGGCAGACCTTCAGCCGCGTGATTCTGCCCGCGCTCTACCCGGCACTGCTGACCGGATTTGCCCTGGCTTTTGCACGTGCCGTGGGCGAATACGGTTCGGTCATTTTCATCGCTGGCAACATGCCCATGGTGTCGGAGATCACGCCGCTCATCATCATCACCAAGCTGGAGCAATACGATTACGCCGGTGCCACAGCGGTAGCGGTGGTCATGCTGGTGATCTCGTTCGCCTTGCTGCTGGCCATCAACGGTTTGCAATGGTGGAGCAGCCGCCGTAACGGGTCCGCTCGCTAAACAGCGGACTAACCAGTATCAGAAGAATCGGAAATTCACTATGTCGAGCATCGCAGTTTCACAATATTCAAATTACCAAACCAAGGTGGCACACAGCCGTGCCACTTCGGAACCGGCGTGGATACGCTGGACGCTGATCGGCATCACGCTGCTGTTCCTGAGCGTGTTCCTGTTCATCCCGCTGGCCGCCGTGTTCACCGAGGCATTGCGCAAGGGCGTCGAGACCTACTTTGCCGCGCTGACCGAGCCGGATGCCGTCGCCGCCATCAAGCTCACCCTGCTGGCCGCCGCTATCGCCGTGCCGCTCAACCTGGTATTCGGCGTAGCGGCCGCCTGGGCCATCGCCAAGTTCGAGTTCAAGGGCAAGAGCATACTCATCACACTGATCGACCTGCCGTTCGCCGTCTCGCCCGTCATCGCCGGTCTGATCTATGTGCTGATCTTCGGCTTGCAGGGCTGGTTCGGCGCCTGGCTGATCGAAAACGATTACAAGGTGATCTTCGCCATGCCCGGCATCGTGCTAGCCACCATCTTCGTCACCTTTCCTTTTGTTGCACGTGAGTTGATCCCGCTGATGCAGGCACAGGGCAAGGAGGAGGAAGAGGCCGGGCTAGTGCTCGGCGCTTCCGGCTGGCAGATCCTCTGGCGCATCA
>PHCM01000092.1 GCA_002842255.1 Betaproteobacteria bacterium HGW-Betaproteobacteria-2
CCCGAAACCTTGATCAGCAGATAGCCCTTGTTGGTATCTGCCACACCGGCATAGGCCGGCAAGGTATCGGTCTTGATCTTGAATGCATTGCTCATGGTCAGGTCGGTCAAACCTTGGGCATTTTTGCGGTCTACAACCACCGGTGGAATCCAGTCCAGGTCTTTTGCTTCCTTACCTGCGCGCAGATCTGCCAGCGCCGCCTCACCCTTGGCGATAGCGATCTTGGCCGCAGCTTCCACACGCAGGAACTCTTCAATACCGGACTTTACCTCTTCAAAGGTTCTCGGAGCGGCAGGTTTGTACTCTGCCACACGAGCGACCATCAAGGAATTAGGCGCCACTTCCACAGCTTCGGTATTGCGGCCATCCTTCAGAGCCTCTTCAGAAAAGACCAGATCACGCATTCTGTCACTCTTGAACACGCGTGCGACATCTTCGCGGCTCATCCATGGGGTTTTCTGGATATCAAGCCCGAAAGCCTTGGCAGCAGGCTCCAGGCTGGTCGATTGCTCATAAACGATGTTGCTGAAATCCTCGGCATTTTCCGTGAACTTTGCCAAGGCTTTCTGGTAGATCAATTCACCACGAATTTGTGGTGCGACACTGGCAAGCGATACGGCCTCGCCAGATATCTCAGTCAATTTGATAATGTGATAACCGAACTCGGATTCGACCAGATCGCTAATAGCACCTGGTGTCATGGAAAATACGGCATCATCGAAAGATTTCACCATGACACCACGTCCGAACATACCGAGATCGCCACCATTCTGGGCAGAACCCGGATCTTGCGAATGTTTCCTTGCCTGTTCAGCGAACTGCTCAGGGTTCTTTTTCACCTCTTCAAGAATCTGTTCAGCCTTGCTACGCGCATCCTCCTTGGCTGCCGGTGTAGGGCTCAGACCGAAGCCGATCAGAATGTGGCTGGCGCGTCGTTCTTCATCACCCTGAAACTGGTCTGCGTTGTCGTCAAAAAATCTCTTGACCTCGTCTTCTGTCACCTGCATTGTCGGTAGCAAGGTATTGGCCGACATCAGGACAAACTCGAGTTGTACCTGCTCAGGGACCTGGAACCTGTCCTTGTTTTTCTCGTAGTATTCCTGGACTTGGGCCGCCTCAATACTGACTTCGGAGAGATAATCAGCCGTCTTGATTTCCGCCACACTGACTTCCCGTTCTTGCAATTCTGCTTTCAGTGTCTGCTCGACAAGACTATCCGGAACATACGCGAGCGAGGCGAACCCTTCTCTCGCCTGCTGCGCCTTCAGATCCTGCCTGATGGATGACTCAAAATCCTTCAAGGTCAGGCGGTTCTGGGTCAGCAATTGATAGTAGAGTTCTTCGGAAAACTTACCGTCAACACTGAACTCAGGCATGCTGGTGATGTATTGACTCAGTTGTTCATCGCTAATACTGAAGTTGGCACGCTTGACTTCGACTGAAAGCAACCGATCGTTGATCAATTTGTCGAGTACTGACTGCCTCAGTTCAGGCCGGTCAAGGATGGTCAGATCGGTCTGCCCTTCGGACTGCAAACGATTTCGGAGGTTTTGCAGTGCATTACCGAATTCCTGCACCGTGATCGCATCTCCGTCCACCTTGGCGATCGGTACATTTGAGCCCGCACCCTGCAGATACTGGTCAATACCGAACAATGCAAATGGGATCGTAATCAACGCCAGAATTACTTTAGCCAACCAACCTTTAGTGCGCTCGCGAATTGCTTCCAACATGACAAAGACTTTCTCTGTTCCAACATCAAAATTAAAGTTTCAGCACCCAGATGCCAATCACAGCCAGGGCATGTTTAACGCAAGAATATAGCATACTCGACAAGACGATGACAGGATAAAGCAGGGCTAGTTGTTTGCCTTGGCAAGTTTGCAAACCAGTCTGGAAAGAATGAGGATGCCAGAGGATGAGCTGTAAAAAAGCGGCACCTGATGCTGAAAAGAAAAAAGCGAGCACGAGGCTCGCTTTAATATCATTGGCGGAGTGGACGGGACTCGAACCCGCGACCCCCGGCGTGACAGGCCGGTATTCTAACCAACTGAACTACCACTCCTAAATTTCTAGTATTTCATTATTAGGAGCGTACTCATAATAACGTTACTACACTTTGTCGGTTTTTGGTGGGTGCTGACGGGGTCGAACCGCCGACATTCGCCTTGTAAGGGCGACGCTCTACCAACTGAGCTAAGCACCCTGCACAACCAACAAAGAACGCTAGTTTACAGCATCTTTTAACGCTTTGCCAGCCCTAAACTTGGGAGAATTTGCAGCTGCAATTTTAATTGTTGCGCCAGTACGAGGATTACGACCATTACGGGCAGCGCGCTTACCAACATAGAAAGTGCCAAAACCGATCAGTGTAACGAGATCACCCTTTTTCAGAGCTTTAGTGACAGCAGCTGTTGTTGCATCTAATGAACGACCTGCGGCAGCTTTGGAAATACCAGCGGCTTTGGCGATTTGATCAATCAATTCAGATTTGTTCACGTGTAATCCCCTTTCGACATTGTTGTAGAAACAGGTGCAAGCCTGTGTTTTGCTTTATAGCAAGCGGGTTGAGCGCCTGTCAAGCATTCTCGTGCTGCAATCAATGAGTGATGACAGGCTTCGCCTTAACAGCCACACCCTCTTCCGGTTTGATTTCAGCGATGGGTAAAGTGCTGTCTGCAGGCACAGGCATACGTTCCAGGGCATACTCCAACACCTCGTCAATCCACTTTACCGGATGAATATCCAGGTGATTCTTGATGTTGGCAGGAATTTCAACCAGATCCTTGACGTTCTGCTGTGGAATCAGCACGGTCTTGATTCCACCACGATGTGCCGCCAACAATTTCTCCTTCAGGCCGCCAATTGGCAAGACCTCGCCTCGCAGTGTAATTTCGCCAGTCATCGCAACGTCCGCCCTGACCGGGATGCCGGTCAACACAGAGACCAGCGCGGTGCAGATGCCAATACCTGCGCTCGGACCATCCTTGGGTGTTGCACCTTCAGGGAAGTGAATATGCAGGTCGTTTTTTTCGTGGAAATCCTCTGGAATGCCCAGTCGCTTGGCACGGCTACGCACTACACTCAGCGCAGCCTGTATTGACTCCTGCATGACATCACCAAGCTTACCGGTGGTAATGACCTTGCCCTTGCCTGCCAACAACACGGATTCAATTGTCAGCAGTTCACCGCCGACGGAAGTCCAGGCCAGACCGGTAACCTGGCCCACCTGATTCTCAGCTGCCGCCAGACCAAAATCGAAGCGCTGCACACCCAGATATTTTTCCAGTGCCTTTGGCGTCACATTGATCTTGCGCACAGGCTTGTTGCCCGCTTTTGCCTTGGCAGTAATGATGTCCTTCACCACTTTGCGGCAAATTTTCGAGATTTCGCGATCCAGACTACGAACACCGGCCTCGCGCGTGTAGTAGCGCACGATATCGCGGATCGCAGCCTCTGACACATGGATTTCCTCTTCCTTCAGACCATGGGTCTTCAGTTGCTTGGGCAGCAGGTAGCGGATGGCAATATTGACTTTCTCATCCTCGGTATAGCCGGCCAAACGGATGATTTCCATACGATCCAGCAGAGGTTCCGGGATATTCAGGGAATTGGCCGTCGCCACGAACATGACGTCAGACAGATCATACTCGACCTCGACATAATGATCGTTGAAGGTATGGTTCTGTTCCGGATCCAGCACTTCGAGCAAAGCCGATGATGGATCGCCACGGAAATCCTGCCCCATCTTGTCGACTTCATCCAACAGGAATAGCGGGTTTTTGACGCCCACCTTGGTCATGCTCTGCAGCACCTTGCCGGGCATGGAGCCAATATAGGTTCTGCGGTGACCACGGATCTCGGATTCATCACGCACGCCGCCGAGCGCCATACGCACAAACTTGCGATTAACAGCCTTGGCGATGCTCTGGCCGAGCGAGGTTTTACCGACGCCAGGAGGGCCTACCAGGCAGAGAATCGGCGCTTTCAGCTTGTCGACGCGCTGTTGCACGGCGAGATACTCAATGATACGTTCCTTGACCTTGTCCAAGCCATAGTGATCGGCGTCCAGGATATCCTCGGCCGCACCCAGATCCTTGCTGATCTTGGTCTTCTTCTTCCATGGCAGGCTGACCAGGGTCTCGATGTAATTGCGCACAACAGAAGCCTCTGCCGACATAGGGGACATCAACTTCAGTTTTTTCAACTCGGAATTGGCCTTAACCAAAGCTTCCTTCGGCATGCGCGCATCCTTGATGCGCTTTTCCAGTTCCTCAATATCGGCGTTTTCGTCCTGCTCGCCGAGCTCCTTTTGGATCGCCTTGACCTGTTCGTTCAGGTAATACTCGCGCTGGCTCTTTTCCATCTGGCGCTTGACGCGGCCACGGATACGCTTCTCCACCTGCAGAATATCGATCTCTGCTTCCAGCAGGTTGAGCAGATGCTCCAAGCGCTCGACCACACTGAACATCTCGAGAATCTTCTGTTTTTCTTCCAGCTTCAGCGTCAGATGTGCCGTAATGGTATCCGCCAGCCGACCGGCATCATCGATGGTTGCCAGTGAAGTGAGGATTTCGGGTGGGATCTTCTTGTTGAGTTTGACGTACTGGTCGAACTGCGTGAACACTGTACGCATCAGCGCCTGCGATTCGTTATCCGGATCTGCCGCATCTTCCACATCTTCAGCCCGCGCAGCAAAGCATTCCTCGGTTTCCACGAACTCGATCACGCGTGCGCGACGGATGCCCTCGACCAGCACTTTCACAGTACCATCCGGCAGCTTCAACATCTGCAGAACAGTGGCGATAGTACCGACTTCATACAAGTCGGTAGCGTCCGGATCATCATTGTTGGGAGATTTCTGCGCAACCAGCAGAATCTGCTTGTTATTTTCGGATGCGATTTCCAGAGCTTTGACCGATTTTGCACGCCCAACAAACAATGGAATCACCAGGTGCGGGTAGACGACAACGTCACGCAACGGCAACAATGGTAGCAGCCCTGATTCGGCTGAGAAAACCGGCAAGCTAGATTCAGTCATTTGAGTACCTTAAGTGTTGACCACACGGCACTGCGCCGTGTGTGTATGTAACGCAGTTGGGGGCAGAACTACAAGTTTCAAGTAGAAAATCGAGTCAGATATAACAAACCAAGGCTGGTTCAGATCAGGACTGAACCAGCTATCGGTCTGGCTAGCTGGCAGATTCCGCCATCCGTGGCTCATCAGAATAAATCAGGATAGGCGGAGTATCGCCTCGTATAACGCCTTCATCGACGACAACCTTGCTCAGGTTTGGCAATGATGGCAGATCGAACATGATGTCGAGCAAGGCATGTTCCATGATGGAGCGCAACCCACGCGCACCAGTCTTGCGTTCCAGGGCTTTCCTGGCGATCAGTTGCAGGGCCGATTCGCGGAACTCGAGTTCCACACCTTCCATCTGGAACAGTTTGCTGTACTGCTTGGTCAGCGCGTTCTTCGGCTCGACCAGTATGGTCACCAAAGCAGATTCATCCAGCGATTCAAGGGTCGCGACTGCAGGCAGGCGGCCGACAAATTCGGGAATCAGGCCGAATTTGATCAGATCTTCGGGCTCGACATCACGCAGGACTTCACCGATGGCACGTGCGTCTTCCTTGCTTTTCACCTCGGCACCAAAGCCAATACCACCCTTTTCTGAGCGCTGGCGGATCAGTTTATCGAGACCGTCGAAGGCGCCACCGCAAATGAACAGGATATTGGTGGTATCCAATTGCACGAATTCCTGATTAGGATGCTTGCGGCCACCTTGTGGCGGAACCGAGGCGACAGTGCCTTCGATCAGCTTCAGAAGCGCCTGTTGCACGCCCTCGCCGGAAACGTCACGGGTAATGGACGGGTTCTCGGATTTGCGTGTGATCTTGTCGATTTCATCGATATAGACGATACCGCGCTGTGCTTTCTCAACTTCGTAATCGCACTTCTGCAGCAGTTTCTGCATGATGTTTTCAACGTCCTCGCCGACATAACCCGCTTCGGTCAGTGTTGTCGCATCGGCGATGACAAAAGGCACATCCAGCACGCGTGCCAAGGTTTGCGCAAGCAGGGTCTTGCCGGAACCGGTCGGCCCGATCAGCAGAATGTTGCTCTTGGCAATTTCAACATCATCCTTTTGTGCCGACTGGCCAAGACGCTTGTAGTGATTGTAGACAGCTACCGCGAGGCTTTTCTTCGCTGAAGTCTGACCAATCACATATTGATCAAGGATTTCACAGATTTCCTTGGGGGAAGGCAGGCTGTTATCGCGAGGTTTGATACCGTCTTCGCCATGGATTTCT
>PHCM01000093.1 GCA_002842255.1 Betaproteobacteria bacterium HGW-Betaproteobacteria-2
GACGAAGATATGACGGGGAATGGTGCCCATGGCTGCCAGTGTCACTTCATCCCGGATTCCCTGTTCACGCAGGCGCGCCAGCATGCGGCTGCGTGTCCGTTGTGAAGTCATGCCGATACCGCTCATTACCGGGCTCATATATTTCGCTCTGCCATTTTTATATTCTGATTCTTTTGCAGGATGAGTTAAACGCCCAGCCATTGGGCGATCTGGTCGATCTGTTTGTGTTGGGTAAGGTCAACCTGCAACGGTGTGATCGACACCTGTTCTGCCGCTACTGCATAGAAATCCGTGCCTGCACCGGCATCCTGGGCATTGCCGGCAGCGCCTACCCAGTAGACGGTTTCGCCCCTCGGCGTATTGGTCTTGATTACGGGCTCTGCCTTGTGGCGTTTGCCCAATCGGGTCACTGTCATGCCGTGCAGTTCGTCATAGGGGATATCGGGCACATTGATATTGAGTAGTACCGGCGGCGGAAGGCCTGTCTGTTCGTAGCGTTTGACCAGGTCGACCATGACGCGGGCTGCCGTTTCGAAATACTGTGCGTTGTGGCGTGACATGGAGACGGCAAATGACGGGATTCCTAGCAGATAGCCCTCCATGGCGGCAGCGACGGTGCCGGAATAGATCGTATCGTCACCCATGTTGGCGCCATCGTTGATGCCGGAAATGACCATGTCCGGCAACTCGCTCAGCAGGCCGGTTACTGCCAGATGGACGCAGTCGGTTGGCGTGCCGTTGACGTAATAGGTGCCGTTGCTGGTCTGGCGGACGGTGAGCGGGCGGTCCAGGGTCAGGGAGTTGCTGGCGCCGCTGCGATTGCGTTCCGGTGCTACTACCAGGATTTCGGCGATCTCGGAGAGATGTTCCGCCAGGATATTGAGACCGGGCGCAAAGTAGCCGTCATCATTGGATAGTAGGATTCGCATGGGCTGATTATAACCGAGTCGTGCACAAGTTTTAATGCGGAAAATGCATCAACTATGAGGATTGCGGGTCAGTTTTGCGTAAAAGATGGCACAGATGAAGAAAGTGACGGTAAGCACGACTTCAAGCAAAGCCAGCTGTGCCGATAGCCCTTCGTCCGACCAGGCCCTGACCACGCCCTCCGTGAAATAGAGCAGGATGAACATGGATGCCCACTGATAGGTATAACGCTTGCCGCGCAGGATGCCGAACAGCGGCAGCAGCAGCGGCACGGCCTTGAGAATGAGCATCGAGCCTTCCGGCCGCAACGGTGCCAACCAGCCTTCCCAGGCAAGACAGAGCAGGATGAGGGCGATCAGGCTGAAACTGGCGCCGGTTCTGAGTAGACGTGTCATGTGCGGCAAGTGCTTCATACCTGGCAAGCCTTTGCCATTTCGACCAGCGCGACGCGCGCCTCCATGGCGTCATGGATGGGTCGTGCGAAGTTGAAACGCAGCATCTGTGCATCGGCCCGCAGGTCGAAGCCGTCGCTGTCGATGCCAATCATCTCGATCTGCTGCGGGGTGATGCCGTGAAAATGCCGGCAGTAGTTTTTCATGTTGGTCTGGTGGTCGTGGTTCATGTGTTCGATGATGCCGGTTTCCTGCGCGATCAGCGGCGAGCGTGGCGACCGGAATTCCGTGCCGTCGAGCCAGCCCATGCTGCCGAAGCCGGCGATGTAGCGCGCTTGCTGGATATGCAGACGGTAAAACAGAAAGTCGTGCATGGCGAAGTATTGCTCGGCTTGCGGGAAATAACGCAGATAGCGCGCCTGCAGCAGCTCATCCTGCTTATCGGTCTGTTCTGCCAGGCCCATCAGCGTCAGGCGGGCATTGGCCTGCAGGTCTTCGGCGCCGGCGAACACCAGCAGCGAGACCTTGCAGTCGGCCATGATGTTCTTCGTGTGTTCGGCGATGGTGCTGATCAGCAGCAGCGGCTGGCCATCATGATCGAGCACGAAAGGTGCGACGGAACCGAACGGATGGCCGGGAAATTTTACCGAGTTGGTGCACAGCATGCCGCTATGCGTGCTGCGCAGGAATTGCCTTGCTTCACTTGCGAGTGACATCAGGCAGCGAGTTTCAATGCAGTACGGGCCAGCCTTTTGCCCAGTGCGATGCAGAGCTTGCGTTCGTCCTCCGTGATCGGCCGGTCGTCCGCTGCGCCACCGATGTGGCTGGCGCCATAGGGCGTGCCGCCGGAACTGGTGGCGCTCAGTTCCGGTTCGGAATAGGGCAGGCCGACCATTACCATGCCGTGGTGTATCAGCGGCAGCATCATGGTCAGCAGCGTGGTTTCGCTGCCGCCGTGCATGGAGCCGGTGGAAGTGAACACCGCAGCCGGTTTGTCGATCAGTGCGCCCTTTAGCCACTGGCTGACTGTGCCGTCGAGGAAGTATTTCATGGGCGCCGCCATGTTGCCGAAACGGGTCGGGCTGCCGAGCGCCAGGCCGATGCATTCCTCCAGATCCCTCAGTTCGGCATAGGGCGCGCCGCTCTTCGGGATATCCGGTTCGGTTGCCTCGCAGTTGGCGGAAACCTTGGGCACGGTTCGGATACGCGCCTTGACGCCATCGACGCTATCGACACCGCGTGCGATGAGCTTGGCCATTTCATGCACGGCACCGCCCTGGGAATAATAGAGAATCAGGATCTCGTTCATTTCTTGCGTTTGTCCTTGATACGTTGTTTCTGCGTGTCGACCTCGAACAGGCCGGTGGCATTGATCAGGTCGCTGAATTTTGAGAAGCCGTAATTGCGCGAGTCGAATGCCGAGTAGTTCTTGACGATATGCTTTTTCACTTCACCCATGTGCGCGAAACCGTCCTCGTCTGACAGGGCTTCGATCGCCGAGCGGATCAGGGAGACCAGCTTGGCATCCATTGCTAGCTCCTTCGAGCTTTTGCGGCTGTCGGCTGCCGGTTTTGACGCCGCTTTTTTCCGTGTTGTGCCGGATTTTTCCGCGCTTTCCTCGGCGGGTGTGGCGGCAGATTCGGTTTGCTTGTTCTGCGAGAGGATCTCGAAATACTTGAATTCGTTGCAGGCCGCCTGCAAAGATTCTGGCGTCTTTTTCTCGCCGAAGCCGTAGACCAGCTTGCCGGATTCGCGGAAGCGTATCGCCAGCCGGGTGAAATCGCTGTCGCTGGAGACGATGCAGAAGCCGTCCAGTGGTGCGGTGTAGAGCAGGTCCATGGCATCGATGATCAGTGCGCTGTCGGTGGCGTTCTTGCCCTTGGTGTTGGCGTACTGCTGGATGGGCTGGATGGCGTGCTTGGGCAGGATTTCCTTCCATTTGCTCATCTGGTTCTGCGTCCAGTCGCCGTAGATGCGACGGACACTGGCTTCGCCGAATTTGGAGATTTCCTCGAACAGTTCATCGATGATGTCGATCACCTTGAAGGTGTTGTCGGCATCGATCAGTACCGCAAGCCTTGGATTATTGTTGTCAGTGCTCATGGGGCCGTCCTCCGGAATCAGAACCAGAGGGAAGTCGGCTCATGCAGGCTTCCCGCAGTTCATTTGAAGCTGAAAGTATACAGGACATCAACCGCGCTTTCCGAGCCGGCCTGTGTCCTGACCGACCAGTTGCTGGTGAGATCGTAGGTCAGTCTGGCGACGTTCAGCAGTCCGGTGACTTCCTTCTCGTAACTCAGGTAGAGATTGGGTATCAGGCGTTTGCCGAGGCTGACGCTGGCGGTTTCGGCATCGCTGCCACCGACATGGAAGGTATCGAGTCCGGCAGCGCGGGCGAAGCGCGTTTGCAGCGGCACCGACTGGCCTTGCGACAGCAGGGCGCCGGCGGCCAGCGACAGCATGGCGAACTGGTCCTGGCCGACACGATCCATGCCGTGGCCGAGTACCAGCCAGGCAAGCTTGTCGCTATCCGACACCTCGGGAATCGACACCAGTTTCACGGCGGGATTGAGTGCGGTACCTCGGATCTCGACGCCGGCACGGACGGCCAGGTTCTGTCGCAGGGCAAGGATATTGAGGCCGGGATTGTCGACCGGGCCGCTGAAGATGAGCTGGCCGCGCTCGATGTTCAGCACCTGGCCATAGGCCATATAGGTGCCGGCCGCGTTGATGGCGCCTTCCGCCCGCAGGTTCTGGTCTGTTCTGCCGTTGAGCGTGATGCTGCCTTTCAGCGTACTGTCCAGTCCTCGGCCGCGAAGCACGAACAGGCTGCCGGACTTGTTGCCGATGCCGATTTGGAGGCCGGACACCTGTAGCAGTAGCGGATGTTCTTCCATTTCTTCCTCAGCGCCGATGATGATGACATCATCCCCCAAGGTGGGCTTGTCTTCTCCCGCCAGTTCGATCAGTCCGCGGGTGATCTCGACCTCGCCGCTCATCTCCATCAACTTGCCATTGAGTCGGGTATTGAGATCGCCTTCGATGATCATCATGCGATCAGTCCGCGAAACCGCCGTGAAGTTTTCGGCATGCCACTGTAGTGCCAGTTGCGGTGCGCCGTCCTGCAGACTCAGCGAGCCTGATGCAGTCAAAAATCCGTCTCCACCTTCGAAGCGGGCCTGCCGGATCAGTAGCTGGTCATTGCTGAAGCTGGCGTCCAGTATGCCGTTGTTCAGGTTGACGCCTTCGCTGGGTACTGACAGTGTGAGATTCTGCCCTTGTAGCGTGCCTGTCAGCGCGGGTTGTGCAATGGTGCCTTTGCCCTGCAGTGCCATGTTGACCTGGCCGTCGATGACGGTGCCTATCATGCTCTCCGGCAGCGGAAGCCAGATCAGTGACTTCAGCCTGGCATCGGCGCTGACTTCCAGCGGGGCTTGCTGACTGAGGGCGAAACCGGAGGGAATGCGGTCAAGTTGTGTGGCAAGGGCAAAGCGCAGTTCTCCCAGTACCTTGCCAATGCCTTGGCCGCTGAGGCTGACCCGGTTTTTCTCAAGCAGCAGGCTGGCCGTCAACTCGTTCATTTCAAGCTGTTTGATACTGCCATCGGCTGTGATGATGCCGATGTCGCCGCCAACGAGCCTGATATCGGCGCGGCCGTTGGCTTCGTCATCTGCCTTGATATCCCAGTTGCCGGAAAACACCGGGTTGCCTGTCATGTTGGCGGGTAGCGTAAACAATAGTTGCG
Organism: Betaproteobacteria bacterium HGW-Betaproteobacteria-2; assembly: GCA_002842255.1. Classification (GTDB taxonomy): domain Bacteria; phylum Pseudomonadota; class Gammaproteobacteria; order Burkholderiales; family Methylophilaceae; genus UBA6140. Next base: position 5,065 of record PHCM01000093.1, read on the forward strand.
GTAGGGCTGCGAGGTCGAGCTTGTCCAAGCGACCTTGTGTGGTCAGCTGGCCATTGCCGTTTTGCAACTGGTCGATATGGAGATAACCGCTGGCAAAGCGTAGCGCCAGTTTTTCCAGGCTGAAGCCAAGGTCGGTGCCATATTGCAGTCGGGCCTTGCCTTGCATCTCAACCGGCTTGTCGCCCTGATAGCTGAGTTTTTCCAGTTGCCCCTGCCATAGATCGCTTTCCGCAATGCCGCCATTGATCAGCACATGCAACCGGGAAGGATTGGTGCTTTGTTTTGTTTCGATGGTCTTGAGCTCGATCTGGTGTTGAGCCTGACTGCCACCCAGTGTCAGATTGGCATTGAACGGTGCATTGCCTGCCAGGCTGAAACTTTCGGCGTGCATTTCCATGTTCAGCGGCGTGTCATGTGCGTTGCCCAGTGCCGCCTTGCCGGACAGTTCTTCGATCTGCATGTCGCCGTTCATGCTCAGTTGTTCGGCGAGCCATTCCATGTTGAGCACCAGGCTGTCGAACGGGCCGGTCAATTTGCCCTGAGCGTTGAGACGACCGCTCAACGACTGCTTGAAAGCCGAGAGGTCGTCGAAACCAGCCTGCCAGCTTAGCGTGGAGTCCGGTTTGCCCATTGAGCCATGGGCCTGCAAGCGGTTGGTTTTCAGGGTGGCATTCAATTCGATCTGATCAACAGCCCGGCCGAGCAGGCGTGCGCTGGCCTGCAGATTCAGCGGGGCATCCTGCCAGACGCTGTTGACGGTCGCGAAACTGATGCGTAAATCTGCCTGTGGTGCCAGTTGACCTTGCAACAGCAGGTCGGCATCGAGCCGGTCGTGCCCATTAGCACTCAATTCAGCGCTACTGAATAATGGCGCGAATTCCGTGAATCTGGCGCGGACATCCAGCGGTAATTGGTCTTCCAGCCCCAGATGGCCGTTGATCGCGACTCGGCCCAGCAAGGCGCTTGATGTGATTTTGCTGTGTTCACGCAGTAGTGTGGTCTGTTTGCCGACCCTGGCAAGCAGCGCGTTGCTGCTGAACTGCAGTCGTTGCAGGTCGCCAGCGATATCGAGTTCAAGATCATAAACTTGCGCTGTGTCGGATTTTTCCAGGAACGGAAAGCAGAAGACGCCATACAACTCTTAAAAAAACGGCTTGCACCAAATGCCCGTGTCCTCCGGGACGGGACATGGCAGGAG
>PHCM01000094.1 GCA_002842255.1 Betaproteobacteria bacterium HGW-Betaproteobacteria-2
GCAGCCATGCCTGGATATTCTCGCCCAGCATCAGCCTGCCGATCTTCGATGCCGGCCGTAACCGCGCCAGCCTCAATCTGGCGGAAGTGCGACGCGACCTGGCCGTGACCAATTACGAGAAGACCATCCAGACCGCATTCCGCGAGGTGGCCGATGCGCTGGCCGCGCGCCAGTGGTTGCAGCAGCAGATCGTGAGCCAGCAGCAGACGCTGGATTCGCAAGCTGAGCGGGCCCGCCTCGTCAAACTGCGTTACGATAGTGGCGCCACCTCGTATTTCGAGGTGCTGGATGCCGAGCGTGACCTGCTGACGGCAGAGCAGCAGCTGGTGCAGACACGCCGTGCGCTGCTTTCCAGCCAGATCGGTCTTTATGCCGCGCTTGGCGGCGGTTCGCAGTCGCTTGCAGGCCCAGTATCGCCTTAATGGAACCCGAGTCATGAACAGAAAAACAATCCTCGCTTTGGTCGTCCTCACTATCGTTGCCGCTGGCGGTTTTTATGCCTGGGACAGGTTCTTCAATATCAACCATCTGCAAGGTTTTGCCAGCGGCAATGGCCGCATCGAGGCGACCGAGATCGATGTGGCGACCAAGTTACCGGCGCGTGTCAGCGAGATTCTGGTGCGCGAAGGCGATTTCGTCGAGGCCGGACAGGTGCTGGCCAGCATGCAGGTGGAGACACTGGAGGCGCAGCGCGATGAAGCGCGGGCGCAGTATCAGCAGGCGCTGAATGCGGTGACCAGTGCCGAGGCGCAAGTGGCCCTGCGCGAGAGCGACAAGATGACCATGCAGGCCATGGTGGTACAGCGTGAAAGCGAACTGGATGCTGCCCAGCGGCGTCTGGCGCGGACGGAAATGCTGGCAGTGGAAGGCGCTGCGCCGATCCAGGAACTGGATGACGACCGTGCGCGATTCAGCAGTGCGCGCGCAGCAGTCAATGCGGCAAAGGCGCAGGTGAGCTCGGCACAGGCGGCGATCGATGCAGCGAAGGCGCAGGTGGTGGGTGCGAGATCTGCAGTGGCGGCGACAGAGGCAACGATTGCGCGCATTGAAGCCGATATCCGCGACAGCCAGCTGACATCGCCGCGTGCCGGACGCATTCAGTACCGCATCGCCCAGCCGGGCGAAGTGCTGGCGGCGGGCGGCAAGTTGCTGAGCCTGGTCGATCTGGCCGACGTCTACATGACCTTCTTTCTGCCGGAGACCGTCGCCGGCCGCGTGGCACTGGGTGCCGATGCGCGCATCATTCTCGATGCCGCGCCGCAGTATGTGATTCCGGCGACGATCTCGTTTGTCGCCAGCACTGCGCAATTCACGCCGAAGACGGTGGAAACCGAGAGCGAGCGGCAAAAGCTGATGTTCCGCGTCAAGGCGCAGATCGACCGCGATTTGCTGCAAAAACACCTGAAACAGGTGAAGACCGGCCTGCCTGGCGTGGCCTGGGTGCGCATAGACCAGAACGTGGAATGGCCGGCTGAACTGACGGTTAAAGTGCCGGAGTGAGTTTGGCCACGCCGCAGCCGCCCGCAAGCCTGCAGCCAGTTGCAAGTGCGCAGTCAGTCGTGAGCCTGAAGCAGGTCAGCCTGCGTTACGGCAAGACCATGGCGCTGCAGGATGTCAGTTTGGATATTCCGGCTGGCGGCATGGTTGGCCTGATCGGGCCGGACGGTGTCGGCAAGTCTAGCCTGCTGGCGCTGGTGGCCGGTGCGCGCATCATCCAGGGCGGTACGGTCGAGGTGCTGGGCGGTAATATGGCGCACAAACGGCATCGCGACGCGGTCTGCCCTTCCATCGCCTACATGCCGCAAGGCTTGGGCAAGAACCTCTATCCCACACTTTCCATCGAGGAGAACCTGCAGTTCTTCGGCCGCCTGTTCGGTCATGATGCCGCCGAACGCCGGCGTCGCATCGATCTCCTGACCCGCAGTACCGGCCTGCATGAATTCCTCTCACGGCCGGCCGGCAAGTTGTCGGGCGGCATGAAGCAGAAGCTGGGCTTGTGCTGTGCGCTGATCCATGACCCCGACCTGTTGATCCTGGATGAGCCGACCACCGGCGTCGATCCGCTGGCGCGCGCCCAATTCTGGGACCTGATTGCCCATATCCGCAGCGAGCGGCCGGGCATGAGCGTGATCGTTGCCACCGCTTATATGGACGAAGCGCAGCGCTTCGACTGGCTGGTGGCGATGGACGAAGGCCGCATATTGGCGACCGGCACGCCGCATGCATTGCTGGACAGAACCGCCTCGGAGACACTGGACGCGGCGTTTATCGCGCTGCTGCCGGAAGAAAAGAAGCGCAATTATCAGGAAGTGAGCATACCGCCGCTGGCGGAAGACGAGCGGCACGATATCGCCATCGAAGCGCAGAACCTGACCATGCGATTCGGCGATTTCGTCGCCGTCGATCATGTCAGTTTCCGCATCCGCCGCGGCGAGATCTTCGGCTTTATCGGCTCCAACGGCTGCGGCAAATCGACCACCATGAAGATGCTGACCGGCCTGCTGCCCGCTAGCGAAGGCAAGGCCTGGCTGTTTGGCCGCGAGGTGGAATCCACCGATATCGCGACACGGCGGCGCGTGGGCTACATGTCGCAGTCTTTTTCCCTGTATGCCGAGCTCAGTGTGCAGCAGAACCTGGTGCTGCATGCGCGCCTGTTTCATGTGCCGGATGCCGAGATCCCGGCGCGGGTGGATGAGATGGTGCAGCGTTTTGGTTTGCAGGAGGTGCTGGATGCCTTGCCCGACAGCCTGCCGCTCGGCATCCGTCAGCGTTTGTCGCTGGCTGTGGCCATGGTGCACAAGCCGGAACTACTGATTCTGGATGAACCGACCTCGGGCGTGGACCCGGTTGCACGCGACAATTTCTGGCAACTGCTGATCGAATTGTCGCGCCGAGACCGTGTGACGATTTTTATCTCTACCCATTTCATGAACGAGGCCGAGCGCTGCGACCGCATTTCGCTGATGCATGCAGGCAAGGTGCTGGTCAGCGAGACGCCGGCCAATATCGTCGTGGAACGCGGGGCTGAAACGCTGGAGCAGGCTTTTATCGATTATCTGGTGGAGGCTGGCGGCGGTGCAAAAGGCGGGCACGAAGCGCCGGCAGAGAGTGCGGCTCCGCTGATTGAGGCTGCAAGTCGCCGGCCGCGTTCCCGCTATTTCAGTTTCAGCCGCATGTACAGCTACATGTGGCGTGAGGTGCTGGAGCTGCAGCGCGATCCGGTACGGGCGGCACTGGCGCTGATCGGGTCCATGCTGCTGATGTTCGTCATCGGTTTTGGCATCAGCATGGATGTGGAAGACCTGCCCTATGCCGTGCTGGATCGCGACCAGACCGGCTTGAGCCAGAATTACACGCTCAATCTCTCCGGCTCCGGATATTTCATAGAAAAACCGCCAATCAGGGATTATGCCGAGATGGACCGGCGCTTGCGTAATGGCGAACTGTCGTTGGCGATCGAGATACCATCCGGCTTCGCTCGCGATCTTCAGCGCGGCAACCAGGTTCAGATCGGCGCGTGGGTCGATGGCGCCAATCCGCAGCGCGCCGAGACGGTGCAGGGCTATGTGCAGGGTATGCATCAGGTATGGTTGCAGCAACAGGCGCTGGAGCGTTATGGCACAAATGTCGGCGGACTGGCGATAATCGAGAACCGTTTCCGCTACAACCCGGATGTGAAGAGCCTGCCAGCCATGGTGCCGGCGGTCATGCCGTTGCTGTTGCTGATGTTGCCCGCCATGCTGGCGGCGCTGGCGGTGGTGCGCGAGAAGGAGCTGGGTTCCATCATCAACCTCTACGTGACGCCGGTAACGCGCAGCGAATTCATTTTCGGCAAGCAGATACCGTATGTGGTGCTGGCCATGCTGAACTTCCTGCTGATGACGCTGCTGGCGATCACCGCCTTCGATGTGCCGGTCAAGGGCAGTTTCGCCACGCTGGCGCTGGCTGCGCTGATCTATTGCGTGGTGTCCACCGGCATCGGTTTTCTTGCCTCGACCTTTACCCGTAGCCAGATTGGCGCGCTGTTCTTCACCATGGTGGTTTCCATCCTGCCGGCCGTGCAGTTCTCCGGCATGATGAACCCGGTGTCGTCGCTGGAAGGCATAGGCCGCATGATCGGCGAGGTCTATCCGACCACCTACATGCTGATCATCAGTCGCGGCGTGTTCGGCAAGGCGCTCGACATCACCGATCTTTATACCTATTTCGTGCCGCTACTGTTGGCGGTGCCGGTGGTGATGGGCTTGACCATAATGACGCTGAAGAAGCAGGGCAAGTGAACGGCATGCGACGGCTAGCCAACATCTATCGACTCGGCATCAAGGAACTCTGGAGCCTGGCGCGCGACCCGGTCATGCTGGTGCTGATCAGTGTCAGTTTCACAATCATGATCTATTCGGCGGCGACTGCCATGCCGGAATCGCTGCACAAGGCGCCGATCGCCATTGTCGACGAGGATGCCTCGCCCTTGTCGGCGCGCATTGTTTCGGCTTTCTATCCGCCTTATTTCCTGGTGCCGCGCATGATCAGTTCCCAGGAGATCGATCCGGGCATGGATGCGGGGCATTACACGTTTGCGTTGCATATCCCGCCGGATTTCCAGCGCGATGTGCTGGCGGGCAGGTCGCCGGCCATCCAGCTCAATATCGATGCCACACGCATGAGCCAGGCCTTTACCGGCAACTGGTATATCCAGCAGATCGTGCTGACCGAGGTCAATGAATTCGTGCAGCGCTATCGCGGCAATGCGGCGCTGCCGGTTGAGCTGGCGCTGCGCATGCGCTTTAACCCCAGTTTGACGCAAGCCTGGTTCGGCTCGCTGATGGAGCTGATCAACAACATCACCATGCTCTCCATCATCCTCACCGGTGCAGCTCTCATCCGCGAGCGCGAGCATGGCACTATCGAGCACTTGCTGGTGATGCCGCTGACGCCATTGGAGATCATGCTGGCCAAGATCTGGTCCATGGCGCTGGTGGTGATGGTGGCGGCCTGGGTTTCATTGACCTTTGTCGTGCAGGGGGCCTTGCAGGTGCCGATCGAAGGCTCGATTGTCCTTTTCATGACAGGCGCGGCGCTGCATCTGTTTGCGACCACCTCCATGGGCATTTTTATCGCCACGCTGGCGCGCAACATGCCGCAGTTCGGCATGTTGATGATCTTGATCCTGCTGCCGCTGGAAATGCTCTCCGGCGGCACGACACCGCGCGAAAGCATGCCGGAATTCGTGCAGAACCTGATGCTACTGGCGCCGACCACGCATTTTGTCGAATTGAGCCAGGCCATTCTTTATCGCGGTGCCGGGCTGGATGTGGTCTGGCCTTCCTTCCTTGCCATTGCACTGATCGGCGCGGTGCTGTTTTTCTTTTCGCTGGCGAGGTTTCGCAAGACCATCAGCCAGATGGCCTAAGAAGTAAGGAGTAAGAAAGGCTCGGAAAAGACAACGCCCGCCGGCTGCTGGCAGCGGACGGGCGTTCGGGCCAAGGGGTGAGCGCTTTTACGCAGTCATGCCGTTGTGGCGCAGCAGGGCGTCGATGGAAGGTTCGCGGCCACGGAAAGCGACGAAGGATTCCAGCGCCGGGCGCGAGCCGCCCATGGCGAGGATCTCGGCCCAGAAGCGGCGGCCGGTTTCCTCACACAGCACACCGTGTTCCTCGAACAGGCTGTAGGCATCGGCCGACAGCACTTCCGCCCATTTGTAGCTGTAATAACCCGCCGCATAACCGCCGGCGAAGATGTGCGAGAAGTTGTTGGGGAAGCGGTTCCATTTTGGCGGACGCACCACGGCGACTTCATCGCGTACTTCCTCGATGAGGTCTAGCGCAGTTTTGCTGCCGCTGGGGTCAAAGTCGCCGTGCAGGCGCATATCGAACAGCGAGAACTCGATCTGACGCACGGTCTGCATGCCGGCCTGGAAGTTCTTGGCCGCTACCATCTTGTCGAACAGCGCTCTTGGCAGATGTTCGCCGGTTTCGACGTGGGCAGTCATGTGGCGCAGCACGTCCCATTCCCAGCAGAAATTCTCCATGAACTGGCTCGGCAGTTCGACCGCGTCCCATTCCACGCCCTTGATGCCGGACACACCATAGTCGTCGATCCGGGTCAGCATGTGGTGCAGGCCGTGGCCGAATTCGTGGAACATGGTGATGACTTCATCATGCGTGAACAGCGCGGGCTTGCCGCCGACAGGAGCCGAGAAGTTGCATGTGAGGAAGGCGACCGGCAGGGTCACTGCTTCGCCGATACGGCGGCGGG
>PHCM01000095.1 GCA_002842255.1 Betaproteobacteria bacterium HGW-Betaproteobacteria-2
CCACCCCTTCCCATCCCGAACAGGGCCGTGAAACGAATCCGCGCCAATGATAGTTTGCTTCTCGCATGCGAAAGTAGGTCACCGCCAAGCTCCTTATACCGAATCTGAGTCTTGCTCAGGTTCCAACAAAAGCCCTCGATATGAGGGCTTTTGTGTTTCTGGCAGTTACCAATACCAATTCATTGAATTGGTTGATATAATGTTGTTTTGATGGGCTTTGGGCCCATTTTTTGTTTCTGCGATTTGTTTGAGGATGATTTGATGCAGGATTTGCATGCATTGCTGGAGCGTTCACTGACTCAACTGGGTTACGAACTGGTTGATCTGGAGATATCCAATCGTGGCAAATTATTGCGTCTGTTCATTGACAAGCCTGAAGGCATCACCATCGATGATTGCGTGTTGGTCAGCAATCAGATGGGTAATCTTCTGGCGGTTGAGCACGATATCGATTACGACAGGCTTGAGGTCTCCTCGCCTGGTCTGGATAGGGTGTTGAAGAAGCAGAGCGATTTCGAGCGTTTTGCCGGCGAACGCGCGCATGTGAAGTTGCGAGTTCCGGTTGAGAACAGAAAGAATTTTTTAGGCATATTGCGTGGTTTGGAATCGGAGAGCTTGTTAATCGAGTGCGATGGTGCGGTACACAAAGTCGCGTTGAGCAATATTGACAAGGCAAGATTGGCCCCCGAGTTCTAACTTGCAGAATTTTAAGCGGAGATTGAAATGAGTCGCGAAATTTTATTACTGGTAGATGCTCTGGCACATGAAAAGAATGTGGCGGAAGAGATCATCTTTACTGCGCTTGAGTTGGCACTTGCTTCTGCAAGCAAGAAGCGTTTCACCGAAGATGCGGACGTTCGTGTTGCTATCAACCGTGACAATGGCGAGTACCAGTCATTCAGGCGCTGGCAGATCGTGGCGGATGAGGCGCTGGAGAATCCGGCAGCGCAAGTTGCGCTTTCCGACGAACGGGCAAAAGGCTTGGCCGAAGGTGACTATATCGAGGAGCCGCTGGAGTCCATCGAATTTGGCCGTATCGGTGCCCAGGCAGCAAAGCAGGTAATCCTGCAGAAGGTGCGCGAGGCTGAACGTGAACAGATCCTGGATGATTTCCTGGCCCGCAAGGAGCATCTGGTAACTGGTGTTATCAAGCGCATGGAAAAAGGCAATGCCATCATTGAAGTCGGTCGCATCGAATCCTTGTTGCCACGTGAGCAGATGATCCCGAAGGAAAATCTGCGCGTGGGTGACCGTGTGCGTGCCTATCTGTCACGTATCGAGCGTGGCGGCCGTGGCCCACAACTCATACTCTCACGTATCGCGCCCGAGTTTCTGATCAAGCTGTTTGAATTGGAAGTGCCGGAGATTGAAGAGGGTCTGCTGGAGATCAGGTCGGCAGCACGCGATCCTGGCCTGCGTTCAAAAATTGCCGTGAAAACCAATGACCAACGTCTGGACCCGGTCGGCACCTGTGTCGGTATGCGTGGTTCGCGCGTACAGGCCGTTACCGGCGAACTCGCTGGCGAACGTGTCGACATCATTCTGTGGTCGATGGAACCGGCGCAATTCGTCATTAATGCCATGGCGCCGGCTGAGGTATCCAGTATCGTTGTTGATGAAGATGCGCACAGCATGGATGTGGTCGTGTCCGAAGATCAGTTGGCACAGGCTATCGGTCGTAGCGGTCAGAATGTACGCCTGGCTTCCGAATTGACCGGCTGGACCCTGAATATTCTGACTGAGGAAGAAGCCGCCCAGAAACATGAAGAGGAGCACAGCAAGACGCGCAACTTGTTCATGGAAAAACTGGATGTGGATGAGGAGGTGGCTGACATCCTGGTGGAAGAAGGTTTCAGCACCCTGGAAGAAATTGCGTATGTTCCGCTTTCTGAAATGAGTGAAATTGATGCTTTCGATGAAGATACCATCAATGAGCTGCGCAAGCGTGCACGGGCAGCCTTGCTGAAAGAAGCAATTGCCAAGGAAGAAAAGGCAGAGGAGGCCAGTGAAGACTTGCTGGGCATGGAAGGCATGGATGACGCAACTGCGCACAAGCTGGCTGCACAGGGTGTATCAACGATGGAAGATCTGGCCGATCTGGCGGTGGACGATCTGGTTGAATTGACCGGAATGGACGCCGAACGGGCCAAGACGCTCATCATGACCGCACGTGCCCCTTGGTTTGCCTGACTTGAGGTGACCTAACGATTGATGAGATGGTGTATTTGTAATGCGTATGTAAGCGCAAAAGAAACAACTGGAGAGGTAGCAGTATGGGAAAATCGAGCGTAGCACAGTTTGCCAGTGAGTTAAATTTGCCAGCGGAGTTGCTTCTGGAGCAACTCAAGGGTGCTGGCGTCAATAAGGCCGCGCAAGATGACGAGCTGACTGAGCAGGACAAGACCTCTTTGTTGGAGTACTTGCGTAAGGAGCATGGTGCGCAGGAACCAAAGAACAAGATCACCTTGACGCGCAAACAGAGCACCGAGATCAAAAAGACAGACAGTACGGGTAAGGCGCGTACGATTCAGGTGGAGGTGCGCAAAAAACGTGTCCTCGTGCGACGCGACCTTTCTGAATTGGAGCAATCTGAGGAAGTCGGCAAGCCGGCAGAGATGGTGGCTCCTGAGCCGGTACAAGAGCAGATACCTGCTGAGATTGTCGAACCGGTTGCAGAAGCTCCGGAGGTTGTTGAGCCTGTAGTGGAAGTGCCGGTTGCAGAAGCTGTGGAAGTGGCAAAACCAGTTGAAGAAGTCGCACCAGCCCCGGTTGCTCCAACCAGAACTCTCAAGAAGACTGTGCTGACGCCGGAACAGATTGCATTACGCGAGGAGGAAGCCAGACGCCATGCGAATCTGGTGGCCTTGCAAACCGAAGAGCTGCAGAAGAAGCAGGCTCTGATACAGAAGCGTCTGGAAGAAGAAGCCAGAAAAGCCGCGGAAGCTGCTGCTGCGGCTGAAAAAGCCAGCAAACTTTCGGAAGGTACATTGCATAAACCTGCGGCGAAAGAAGGTGCCAAGGCGGATGACAAGGGTGCGAAGAAGGCAAGCAAGGCCAAGGACTGGGCAGATACGCAGAACAAGAAGCGTGGCATCAAAACCCGTGGAGATGCTGCTTTTGCACAGGGCTGGCGTGGTCATAAAGGTAAATCCAAGACCCACCGAGATGGGGATGACGGTCCGCATTCATTCAATGCACCAACGGAACCAGTGATTCATGAGGTTATGGTGCCGGAAACGATTTCTGTGGCGGATCTTGCTCACAAGATGGCGGTGAAGGCCGGCGAAGTTATCAAGACGCTGATGAAAATGGGCATGATGGTTACCATTAATCAGGTCCTGGATCAGGAAACCGCCATCATTGTCGTTGAAGAAATGGGCCATGAGGCCAAGGCTGCGGCGGCCAACGATCCGGAAGCCTTCCTGGAGGATGCCGAACATGCGGAAGCCGTGCAGGAACCGCGCCCACCTGTGGTGACAGTCATGGGTCACGTTGACCATGGTAAGACCTCCCTGCTGGATTATATACGTCGTACCCGTGTGGCTTCAGGCGAAGCTGGCGGCATTACTCAGCATATTGGTGCCTACCATGTTGAAACGCCGCGCGGTATGGTGACTTTCCTCGATACTCCGGGCCACGAGGCCTTTACCGCAATGCGTGCACGCGGTGCCAAGGCAACTGACGTTGTCATTCTGGTGGTTGCGGCGGATGACGGTGTCATGCCGCAGACAATCGAGGCCGTCCACCATGCCAAGGCGGGTGGTGTGCCCCTGGTGGTGGCGATCAACAAGATTGATGTGCAAGGTGCGAATCCGGAGCGTGTCAAACAGGAGCTGGTTGCACAAGAGGTGATCCCGGAAGAATACGGTGGCGACGTCATGTTTGTTGAAGTGTCTGCCAAAACCGGCCAAGGCATCGACAGCCTGCTTGAAGCCGTACTGTTGCAAGCTGAAGTGCTGGAACTGAAGGCAGCCAAAAATATTCCGGCCAAGGGCCTAGTGATTGAAGGGCGTCTGGATAAGGGGCGCGGTCCGGTGGCAACCATCCTGGTGCAGGCGGGTACGTTGAGTCGTGGGGATATGCTGCTTGCCGGCAGTTCGTTTGGTCGCGTGCGCGCCATGCTCGATGAGAATGGCAAGGAGATCAAGGAGGCCGGTCCGTCCATTCCGGTGGAAATCCTCGGTCTTTCGGATGTGCCGAATGCCGGTGAGGAAGTCATCGTGCTGAATGATGAGCGCAAGGCACGCGAGATCGCGTTGTTCCGTCAGGGCAAGTTCCGAGATGTGAAACTGGCACGTCAGCAGGCTTCCAAGCTGGAAAGTATTTTTGACCAGATGGCAGAAGGTGAAGTGAAGACGTTGCCGATGATCATCAAATCCGATGTTCAGGGCTCTTACGAAGCGCTGGCTACCTCTTTGGAGAAGCTTTCCACCGACGAGGTCAAGGTCAATATCATTCATACCGGTGTGGGTGCCATCAGTGAGTCGGATGTCAATCTGGCGTCCGCATCGAAGGGTGTGCTGATTGGCTTCAATGTCCGCGCTGATGCGGGTGCGCGCAAGCTGATTGAAACATTGGGCGTGGATGTGCGCTACTACAACATCATTTACCAGGCGGTGGATGAAGTGAAGGCGGCGCTGAGCGGCATGCTGGCACCTGAAGAGAAGGAAAATGTCATCGGCCTGGTCGAGATCCGCGAAGTCTATCGTATCTCCAAGGTCGGTGCAGTCGCCGGTTGTTACGTACTCGATGGTCTGATCAAGCGTGGTTCCAGAGTCCGTGTATTGCGGGACAATGTGGTGATTCATGATGGTGAACTGGATTCGCTCAAGCGCTTCAAGGACGACGTGAAAGAGGTCAAGTCGAATTTCGAGTGCGGTCTGTCGCTGAAGAATTTCAATGACATTGAAGTCGGCGATACGCTGGAAGTCTACGAAGTCGTGGAAGTCGCACGCTCGCTGTAAGTATGGAAACCATTATGCACGGGTGTTTTCACAGGGATTATTGATGGCCAAGGAATTTTCCAGAAGCGATCGCGTTGCCGAGCAGATTCAGCGAGAACTCGCTGATCTGCTGCAATTCGAGGTGAAAGATCCGCGTATCGGCATGGTCACAATCACTGAAGTGGAAGTGAGCGGTGATATGGCGCATGCGAAGATCTATTACAGCGCAAAGGCGGGTACCGCAGAATTGCAGAAAGGCTTGGAGAAATCCGCAGGCTTTCTGCGTACTCAGCTTGGCAAGCGCATGCTGCTGCGCACGGTGCCGCAATTGCACTTCATCTATGATGCATCGATTGATCGCGGCATGCGGCTCTCACAGTTGATCGATGAGGCGCTGGCACCAGACCAACTGGTGTCGGACCACAAAGATAAACCATCCAGCTAAGCCTCAGCAACGGCGGTCACTGATATGCAATTCAGGCGCATCAAGCGTGCCATCGATGGCGTGCTTTTACTCGACAAGCCCCTCGGATATTCCTCCAATCAGGCGTTACAGCAGGTCAAGCGGCTCTATCAGGCAGCCAAGGCCGGCCATACCGGCAGCCTGGATCCATTGGCAACCGGATTGCTGCCGATCTGCCTGGGTGAGGCGACCAAGTTCTCACATTTTCTGCTGGATGCTGATAAAAGCTATCGTGCGCTGGTCCAACTGGGCAGTACGACGACGACCGGTGATGTGGAAGGCGAGGTGCTGAGCCGCAGCGATGTCAATGTTACTGCCGAACAATTACGGGCTGCCCTGCAGAAGTTTATCGGCGATATCGAACAGGTACCGCCCATGTATTCGGCGCTGAAGCATCAGGGCAAGGCACTCTATGAATATGCGCGTGATGGTGTCGATGTTGCGCGGTCTGCGCGCCAGGTGAAGATTTTCAGTATCGACTTGATCAGTTTCGATATGCAATCGCAACGTTTCGAGATGGATGTCGTCTGCAGCAAAGGCACCTATATCCGTACGCTAGCTGAGGATATCGGTCATGCACTCGGTTGCGGGGCGCATCTGGCAGGACTGCGTCGTTTAAGTACGGCACATTTCAGACTGGAGCATGCGTATACGCTGGAGCAGCTGGAAGAACTGACGATGGAACAGCGCGATGACATTCTGTTGGGCGCGGATGCCGCAGTAGCCGACCTGCCGCAGGTCGAACTGGATGCTGACAGAGATCGGAAGAGCGTCGT
>PHCM01000096.1 GCA_002842255.1 Betaproteobacteria bacterium HGW-Betaproteobacteria-2
CTGGCCGACATAGGTTTCCTTCTGCTTCTTTTCCGGATTGAGCAGGTTCCAGCGCTCGACATCGAGGCCTTCGCGGCGCAGTTCGGTAAAGCTGGTGACGCTCCAGATATCGGCGGCAACGCCCCAGTCCTTTTCCAGCAGTTCCGCGGCGGCGATGACTTCACGCAGGATGACGCCACTGCCCAGCAACTGGGCTTTCGGACCCTTTGCCTTGGATTTGCTGAACTGGTACATACCCTTGAGGATACCGGCTTCGGCGTCCTTGGGCATTTCCGGATGGCTGTAGTTCTCGTTCATCAGGGTGATGTAGTAATAGACATCCTCCTGATTCTGCACCATGCGGCGCATGCCTTCCTGAATGATGACGGCCAGCTCATAGGCGAAGGTCGGGTCATAGGAAACGCAGTTGGGAATGGTCGCAGACATTAGGTGGCTGTGGCCGTCCTCGTGCTGCAAGCCTTCACCGTTCAGCGTGGTACGACCGGCGGTCGCGCCGAGCAGGAAGCCGCGCGCACGCGAGTCGCCCGCTGCCCATGCAAGGTCGCCGATGCGCTGGAAACCGAACATCGAGTAGAAGATGTAGAACGGGATCATCTGCACACCGCTGACGCTGTAGGAGGTCGCTGCGGCGATCCATGAGGAGAAGGAACCGGCTTCGTTGATGCCTTCCTCCAGAATCTGGCCGTCCTTCTGTTCCTTGTAGAACATGACCTGGTCGGCATCCTGCGGCTCGTACAGCTGGCCGACGGATGAGTAGATGCCAAGCTGGCGGAACATGCCTTCCATGCCGAAGGTGCGGGCTTCGTCCGGCACGATAGGCACGACATACTTGCCGATCTGCTTGTCACGCACGAGTGTTGAAAGGATGCGCACGAAAGCCATGGTGGTGGAGATTTCGCGCTCACCGGTAGCGCCCAGCATGTTCTCGAAAGCGGAAAGTGCAGGCACGGTCAGTTCGTTGCCCTTGCGGCGGCGGGACGGAACGAAACCACCCATGGCTTCGCGGCGCTCGCGCAGGTATTGCATTTCCGGGCTGTCTTCAGCCGGACGGTAGAAGGACAGGTTCTCGACGTCCTCGTCGCTGATCGGCAGGTCGAAGCGGTCGCGGAATGCCTTCAGCGAGGCGATATCCATGCTCTTCTGCTGGTGCGTGGTGTTCTGGCCTTCGCCGGCTGCGCCCATGCCATAGCCCTTGACCGTCTTCGCCAGGATGACTGATGGCTGGCCCTTGTGGTTGACCGCTGCGTGGTAGGCTGCATAGACCTTGTGCGGGTCGTGGCCGCCACGATTGAGGCGCCAGATGTCTTCATCCGACATGGCGGCAACCATTTCCTTCAGTTCAGGGTATTTGCCGAAGAAGTGCTCGCGTGTGTAAGCGCCACCCTTCTGTTTGAAGTTCTGGTATTCGCCGTCCAGGCATTCTTCCATACGTTTCTTCAGCAGGCCGTCCTTGTCCATGGCCAGCAATGGATCCCAGTAGGAACCCCAGATGACTTTCAGCACGTTCCAGCCGGAGCCGCGGAAGTCGGCTTCGAGTTCCTGGATGATCTTGCCGTTGCCGCGCACCGGACCGTCCAGACGCTGCAGGTTGCAGTTGATGACGAAGACCAGGTTGTCGAGTTTTTCACGTGAAGCAAGGGAGATCGCGCCCAATGATTCAGGTTCGTCCATCTCGCCGTCGCCGCAGAATACCCAGACCTTGCGGTCGGAAGTGTCGGCGATGCCGCGGTCATGCAGGTATTTGAGGAAGCGTGCCTGATAGATGCCCTGCAATGGCCCAAGACCCATGGAAACGGTGGGGAACTGCCAGAAATCCGGCATCAGCCATGGGTGAGGATAGGAGGGCAGGCCATTGCCGCCGGTTTCCTGGCGGAAGTTGTCCAGTTGTTCTTCGGTAATGCGGCCTTCGAGGAAGGCGCGAGCGTAGATGCCAGGGGAAGAGTGGCCCTGGAAGTAAACGCAATCGCCGCCGAAGTTTTCGTTGGCGGCACGGAAGAAGTGATTGAGGCCGACATCGTAAAGCGTGGCTGCAGACTGGAAGCTGGCGATGTGACCGCCGACGCCCGGCGATTTCTCGTTGGCGCGCAACACCGTCATGATTGCGTTCCAGCGCACCAGCGCGCGGATCTTGCGTTCCATGCCGGGGTCGCCCGGCAGTTTCTGCTGCAGATGGGATGGAATGGTGTTTACGTACGCAGTGGTCGCGTTATAAGGCAAATAGGCACCGGAACGTCGCGCCTTATCAACCATGGTCTCAAGCAGAAAATGGGCACGTTCCGCACCTTCATTTTCCAGAACGGAGTCGAGTGATTCGAGCCATTCTTGGGTTTCTTGCTGGTCGATATCGGGGGTTAATGCCATGTAGGAGTCTCCAGGAAACTTTTCTTCAGTTGCGATGGGTATAATCAGTCAGAAAGCTGCATCAAACCGGAATACCAAAATTTTTATATTTAATGATGCAGGGCAAGGTTATTCGGGTGGTTTGGTCTAACCTTAAAAATATATGCGCAATTTAAGGTGCAAGCGCGGTCCAGAAAGTCGCTATATTGGCGTTTTTGCCGCTATTGGTCAAGTTTGGCACCGTTTCTGCGACTTGAAAGTCGTGCGCTATGCTACTCAAATCTAAGTGAAAATTAAAAGGCAGCTTATGTCCCTACAGCTTGAACAAAACCTCATTCCAGCCGACGAAAAATTGCTGGATAAAAGTGCGCATATTCTTTTCGTCATGCCTCCTGAAAGACCGTCGAACCTGCCGTTTGCTGCCGCGCTGGAAGCCAAACTGAAACGCAGTCACAGCAAGTATGGCGATCTATTGAAAAACGCACTGACGATGGACCTGCCGAATGGCGCACTGGCCAGTTGGCTGGCCCTGGACGCAAAACACAGCACATTCAAGCGGCACACCAGTCTGCGCAAGGCAGTCAAGACATTGCTGGATGAAAAGCCGGGGCAACTTGTCATTGCGGTTTTCGGTGATGAAGCCTTCCGTCAGGCGGCAGCGCGTGATGCGTATTACGTGGCGCTGGTCAATGCGCAGGTCCTGCCGACGCGCAAGTCGCAGAAAGACAAGAGCAAGCCGTTGAAATCCATCAAGCTTTTGGGCGTGAAACTGGATGATGCCGCGCGCATCGAGGCGCAGGTGGCTGGTAATACCCTGTGTCGCTCACTCACCATGCTGCCGCCGAACGAACTGACACCACAAGTCTATCGGGACAAGATCGCCAAGCTGGCAAAGGCGCAGGGCTGGCAGCTGGAAGAATATGACATGAAGAAATTGCAGAAACTGGGCGCGGGTGCCTTTGTCGCTGTCGGCCAGGGTTCTGAGCCGCAGGATGCGGCCATCGTGCATCTGAGCTACAGCCCGAAATCTGCAAAAAAACATGTCGCACTGGTCGGCAAGGGGATTTGTTTCGATACCGGCGGCCACAACCTGAAGCCTGCACGTTACATGAACGGCATGCATGAGGACATGAATGGTTCGGCGGTGGCGCTGGGCATATTGCTGGCTGCGACTGAAAGCAGGCTACCGGTCAGGATCGACTGCTGGCTGCCGATCGCGCAGAACCATATAGGTCCCAAAGCATATAAGCAGAATGATGTGGTGACCGCACTGAATGGCACGACGATAGAGGTCGTGCATACCGACGCCGAAGGTCGTATGGTCCTTGCGGATACGCTGACGCTGGCCTCGCGGGCAAAACCTGAGTTCATCATGGATTTCGCCACTCTGACCGGCAGCATGGTGGCAGCCGTGGGTACGCGTTACAGCGGAGTGCTCGGTAACAGGCCGGAACTGCTGTGCAAGGCGGTGGGTGCAGGGGCTGCGACCGGTGAACGTGTCTGCGCTTTCCCGTTTGATGAGGATTACGATGAGGATATCGAAAGCGTGGTCGCCGACGTCAAGCAGTGCACGCTGGACTCGGAGGCCGACCATGTGCTGGCAGCCAGGTTCCTGGCCAGGTTCATAGAGGGTGATGTGCCGTGGTTGCACGTCGATCTTTCTGCCGTCAACCGTAAAGGCGGACTGGGTGCCGTTGCCAGTGACATCAGCGGTTTTGGTGTCGGTTTCGGCTTGAGGGTCATTGAGGACATGCTGGCCGGAGAGAAAAATGGACATTAAAAAGGTCTTTCTCTATGCCGAATTTCAGGTTTCCATGCATTTCAGTGAGATCGACTGGGCGCCGGTCAATGTGCAGATGAAAAGCTTCAGCGGCTTGAAGTCGAAAACCTGGTTGAGCGGCATCAATACCAATACAGTGGGCGGATTTTACGAGTTCGATTCCATCGCCAATGCCCAAGCCTATATCGATGGCTTGCTGGTGCCTTTTGCCGCACAGATCAACGGTAATCTGTCCGTAAAATTGTTTGACGGCGATATTACACGGGATGCCAGTATTGGCATGCGCTCGCCGTATTACGTTGATTAACCGGGTTTTTGAACTGAATGTGTCGTAGCTCATGAAAATCATGAGTTACAAACTTGTTACAAAGTCCCGTCATCAGGCCGCATTTAGCCGGCGTTAGAGAGTGACCTGCAGTATTTTGCAGGGATACTTGAAAGCGAGGAATAAAAATGCGTAAAGAGATCATCGTGTCCGCCTTGATGGCAGCTAGTGTTTCCCTTCCGGCCATGGCCAATGATGAGTACTTCGATCAGGCCCGCGTGCTGTCCGTGACACCTCAATACGAGCGGATCAATCAGCCGGTTCAGAGTTGTCATACCGAATATGTACGAGAAAGTGTCAGCAGTAACGACCGTTCGCCGATAGGCGCCATTATCGGTGGTGTTGCCGGCGGCTTGCTCGGCAGTCAGATCGGCAAGGGTAATGGCCGTGTCGCCGGTGCGGCAGTAGGCGCCGGGGTCGGTGCGGTGGTGGGTGACCGTATCGGCAGTAGCCAGACGACGACTTACAGCAACCGTCCGATTGAGCGCTGTGTGGTGACGGATAACTGGCAGACCATCAATGCAGGTTATCTGGTCAGTTACCGCTACAACGGCCGTGATTACACGACCATGCTGGATCACGACCCGGGCAGGACCATTCCAGTGCGCGTCAGTGTGAATGCCGGTCATGGGGTGTCCAACATCATCTATCATCAGCATGGTTATACTTCGCCGACTTATGTCGTGCCGGGCCATCCGGTAGCGGCCTATCGTACACAGCCATACGCCATGAACATCCATTACAGGAACGACAAGGGTGGGTCGTGGAAGAAGGGCGATGACAAACATCAACGTCATGGCTCCAGAGACAGGCGCTATTACTGATAGGGCTGGTTCTTGAGGTTGGAATAAAAAAACCGCTGAGAATTTCAGCGGTTTTTTATGCGTTCTCTTTGCGGTTCTTCCTTGCCTGCATTTGGGCGCTTGCCCAGCGCCAGATGAAGCCGTCTGGAATTTCGGTGCCATCAAGGATATAGCTCAGCGCCTTGTATTTGCTCAAGGTGAGTGGCAAAGCGTCTTTTGCGCTGGGCTGTCCGCAGAGCAGAATCTGGTCGCCCGGCAGGAGCAGCATGTCGGTCTCCGGTTGCAGTATGTGCCGGTTGTCACGGAGCAGCAGCAGTGGCACAAGATCAAGCTTGCGCTCGCGGTCACTGGGGTCGCGTAGCAGGGTGTCGAGCGTGATGGATTTCTCCCAAGTCAGGAAGTCGTAGACGGCGGGAGCGTGATAGCGGTCGATAGTGATAGCCCAAGTCTCGGGGACGTTCTCACCGACTATACCGACCAGTTTGCTGATGAGCTGGTTGGCCCAGGCGTTGGTCTGGTTGCGTACCATGGACAGGAACTGTGCCAGTAGTGGCGAGATCATGTGAGCCAGACATTCGTGCGCGATGATGTCGCTGGGCTGCATTCTGATGTCGGCGTTGAAGTGCTCGAACAGGGGTTCGTTGTAACGCCTGTTTTTACGGATGACGACGAACAGTTCGGGGTTCATTTCGCGCGCGGTCATGACGATGGACAGGTTGTTGATGTCGTTGTCGGTGCCGGCAACAATGCCGACAGCATCCCGGACGCCGGCTTCTTCCAGTGTCCGGGCCTCTGCACCGCTGCCGATGATGCAGTTCTCGCAGCCCGTCAGCTCAGGGTCTGCCTCGACGATGGTGGTCGT
>PHCM01000097.1 GCA_002842255.1 Betaproteobacteria bacterium HGW-Betaproteobacteria-2
TTTCTTGGCAGCGAACTCGTAACGAACACCCAGCCAGCCTGCGCGTGGAGCGCCCGGCAGAATACCAAGCATCTTCTGTTCTTCGCCGAACTGACCGTTGGCATCAAACAGTGTTTCGGCCAAGCGACCGCTGACGTCATATTCCCTGTCGAACAGATTGGTCACCTTGGCGAAAGCCTTCCAGCCACTACCGATGTTGTACTGGGTGTCCAGATTGACAAGGAAATAACCGCTTAGCTTGCCGTCGCCGGTAGCACAATCATCACCACCATTACAATTGGCCGCATTCGACTTGTGCTTGTTGTTTTCATTACCCATTACATACTGGTCGGAATAACCGATGATGTTCGCACCAATCGACCAGTCCGGCGTCACTTGATACTGACCGCGCAACTTCAGCTGATGAGCTGGAATCGAGGTCATACGATCACCGGATTTAACCTGGATAATTCCATCTCCATCAGCCGAGGAATTGGATGCGCTGGCGAACACCATGTCGCTGTCGTAAGTTGCACGGATGTAGCTGTAGGACGCATTCCAGCGGAACTTGCTGATATCACCAGCCAGGCCAAGATCAATACCCTGGCGCTTGGTGCGACCAACATTCTGGTAATAGCCAGCGCCGTTGACAGCACCCGCGGCCGTGAACTGGATATCATCATGATTGACAGCCTGGTAAACACCGGCATTCCAGCGGATCGACTCGGTCAGATTGCCACGACCGCCAACCTCATAGGTTTTGGCAACCACTTGATTGAGAGGAGGGTCATCCGCCATGGCGGATGGCAGCAGACAAGGGTTCTCCGGATTGGAACAGCCGAGCTCGATAGAAGTCGGTGCGCGGCTGGATTCGCTATAGGAGGTATACAAAGTCAACTGATCACTAGGCGTATGACTCAAGCCGATCATCGGGTTCAGACGTGTGTAACTGTCTTTGGCCGTCAGCGATTGATCGGAGGCATCGCCGCGCAAGGTATCGACGTTATCCACGCGTGTGAAGTTCCAGCTGGCGCCAGCAGTGACATGCCATTGATCGTTCAGCGACAAGGTATCGGTAGCAAACATGCGAGCCGTATATTGCTTGCCGGTCAGGCCGGTACTCTGACGGCTGTACTCGAACGGTCCGATCGGCTTGCGGGTGCCATCGAAAGTATCTTCAAATCCGTCGAAATCAACGCCAGCGAGACCGCCTTCCATTTCAGCGATATTAATATTCTCTGACTGCTTGTATCGAATCAATGAATAATCATATCCAGCACCGACAGTCAGCTGATTTTGCATGCCCATCCAGTCCTGATTGAAAACAAACTGGCCAGTGGCGCCGTAATTGTCCTGCGTGGTCTTGGACGTGTTGAGTGCGGAGCCGGTCGCCTCAAGCTCATCCCCTGAACCGTCCCCTACCCAGCCATAAGGATTGTTCTTGTTAACCGAACCGAGATCATCATCATCAATTTCAGCCTCATAGAGGTCGCCGTTCAATGTGCGCCGGTTGGACTTGCGGTAATAAATGTTGCCGGCAAACATGGTTTCATCGTTGAACCAGTGCGTGCCATTCAAAGCCAGATGATGGTAGTAGTTGTTGGTGAAATCGGGACGCGTATGGATCTGGTCACGATCACCGTGGAGCAGATTTTCCGGGGCAAAACCATTGCCGGTCAGGTTGTTATCGGTATGGATGTAGCTCAACTCCAGACGGGTAGCTTCATCTTGCCAGCCCAGCTTGGCAAATATCTGATTAACGTGGGAAGGCGAATATCTTCTCCAGCCATCTTCCGTGGTATGTTGCGCGCCGATGTAGAAATCGACAGCACCGCTTTCGGATACCAGGCCATATTCAGCCAAGGCACGCTGCCTGCCCCAGGAGCCGAATTCGTATTCAACACCGACGCCTTCAGCATCACGACCGCCCTTGGTTTGAACCGCAATCGCACCGCCCAGGGTGTTCAAGCCATAAAGCGGATTGGAACCTGGCACCAGTTGCATGCCTCCGATAGCGAAGCTCGGGATCTTGTCCCAGAGGGTCACATCGCCGAATGGCTCATTTACGCGTACACCATCAATATATGTAGACAAACCTTGCGCATTGCCCAGCAAAGAAGAAGCTGAATAGCCGCGGAAATTGATTTCCGGCTGATATGGGTTGCCTGCCATGTCGGTCGCGGTCACACCCTGCATGTTGTTCATCATGTAATCTGCCAACGAGGTGCCGGCCTGATTATTAATATCCGCTGGCGTAGCAAGCTGCACATTGGCTGGCACCTTGTTTGCCGGCAGGCCAATGCCTGGCAAAGGCGTGGTACTGATAACCTCGATCTTGCCTGTTCTAGCTACCTCCTCGGCCATAAGCGTCAGCGGTGAAGCAAAGACGCCTGCAACAGCGATAGAAACGAGTTTCAGACGTAATGGATTTGCGTTTTTCATGTAATCTCCCCAGATTATTAATGTTGTGGATACCCAAAGATTACATCAAGATCTGTGCCAGAAATGACGCCAGAAAAATTACCCAATAAAATCAATGAAAATCTTGTGCAAGAGTGGCCATTAGCGAAAGTTTAATCGCCAAATATGGTTGTATACAACCATATTTTTTGGTTGTAGTGGTTGTATACAACCAATTTACAACCAATTCCCACATCAATTGCTGCAAATAAAATGACTACATGCTGTGCAGCAGTTGCCGTGGAGGCTGATCAAGAAAACCACGCATGCCGAGCCATGCGGCGAACGGCACCAGTAAAGATGCGCTGATCAGTGCCAGTACCGCCAAAAGCAGATTGAACTGATAAGGAATGTTGAGGATAAGGGCGCTGACATACCAGGCTAGCGCGCTGGCTGCCAATGTAGCGGCCAGTGCAGCCAAGACGCCGATACAGGCGAACTCGATCAGGCCTGCCAGCACTACTTGTCGTCGAGAAGCACCGAGCACGCGCAGCAGCGTGGCTTCTCGCACACGTTCCTCGCGCGTAGCGACCAGCGCAGCATAGAGTACCGCCAGACCGGCAAACAGACTGAAAACAAACACATACTCAATCGCATGCGTCATTTTATCCATGATGCCGCGCACCTGCTCCATCAGTGCTGCAACATCAATCACCGTCAGATTGGTGTATTCACGCACCAGCGCATTCAATGCCTGATCGTTGCCAAGAGGTAGATGAAAACTGGTAATGTAGCTGGCAGGAAAACTCTCAAGCAACCCCGGCGGCATGACGGCAAAAAAGTTGGCACGCATGGTATCCCACTCGACCTTGCGGATGCTGGTCACTTCGACTTTGAGCTGAGTGCCGGCAATGTCATACGTGAGCCAATCACCAAGCTTGAGTCCGAGCGTATCGGCCAGATCCAGCTCCAGCGACAACTGCGGCTGTCCATGCTCATCCCTAGTCCACCAGCGTCCTTCCAGCATCTGGTTGTCAGCCTGCATATCGGCTGCCCAGGAAAGGTTAAACTCGCGTTCAGCCAATCTGCGAGCGCGTTCATCGACATACTTGCTGGTATCCAGTGGGGTGTCATTGAGCGCGATCAGGCGTCCGCGCACCATGGGGAAGACTTCTGCATTGGGAATATCGGTATCTGCAAAGAAAGCCTTTACACCCTCGATCTGATGGGGCTGGATATTGATGATGAATCGATTGGGCGCGTCCGGCGGCAGTGAGGCCTGCCAGTTGTTGATCAAGTCGCCCCGCACCAGCGCCAGCAGAATCAACACCATCAATCCCAGACTGAAACCTGCCACTTGCGCCACGGCCATGCCGGGTCTGCGCTTGAGGCCGGCAATCCCAAGCTTCCACAAGCCGCCCCTGCCATCAGACAGGCGATGAAGAAGATGCTGACCGGCCCAGGCCATCAAGGCAATAAGCAAAAGCAAAGCCAGGAAAATAAGAATGGTGGCGCTGCCGAGCTTGAAACTGCCGGCATGCCAGTAAATCATGCCGGCGATGACTGCGATTCCGGGAAAAAAGCTGAGCCAGTGATGGCGGTCAATACTGCCCAGGTCGCGGCGCAATATGCGCAGTGCCGGCACATCGGTCAGCCTGGCCAAGTGCGGCCAGACCACTGCCAGCATGGTCAGAAAACCCAATAGCAAACCCGTAAGCACCGGCCACCAGCCCGGTTGCGGCAAAGTTTCCAGAAACAGGCTGCCGGCGAGACTCGCCAATCCCACCTGTGCCAGATAACCCAGCAGGCATCCCAGCAGACTTCCCAGCAAACCTGTCATAAAGGTCTGCCATAGCAATATCTGCATGATCAGCTTGCGCGATGCGCCAAAGCAGCGCATCAGGGCATAGGTATCCAGGCTGCGCTGCACATACGGCAGACTGGCAAGGAACATCGCCACGATAGCCAGAATGACACCCACCATGGCTGAAAGGCCGAGAAACTGCCGGGCCTTTTCCAGTGCACTGCGAATCTCGGGACGGGCGGCACTGACATCCTGCACACGCTCGCCCTTGCCGGCATTGGCCTGCGCCCATGCTGAGTATTGCCTGACCTGCTCCGCATCGCCTGCTACAAGAAACTGGTATTTGACGCGGCTGCCATACTGAATCAGGCTGGTTGAGGGTACATCAGCCAGATTCATCATCAAGCGCGGCGCAAAACTGAACATGTCGCCACCGCGCGAGGCTTCACGCTCAAGGATGGCACTGACCGGCATCTGGCGCTCACCGACTTCCAGCAGATCACCGACTTTCACATCCAGCAAAGTCGCCAGTCTCGGTTCCACCCATACACTGCCCGGGGATGGAATGGCATCCGCTGCCCGAGCGGTATCGCTGACGCCCACAGCGGCCACCTGCTCGGAGATGACCAATTCACCGCGCAACGGGAACTCGGCATCAACTGCCTTGATCTCCGCCAGCTGACTGTGCTCACCCCGCACCACCATACTGGGAAATTCCATGGTCTGCGTTGAAGAAAGTTGCCGGCGCTGAGCCTCCTGCTGATAACTGTCTGGCAAAGGCTTGCCTGATGAAACCAACAGATCGGCACCCAGCAGCATGCCGCCCTGCCTGACTAGTGCACCATCGATACGATCGGTAAAAAAACCGACAGCCGTAGTGGCCGTGACGGCCAGCACCAGCGCCAGAAAAAGCACTCGCAAATCACCTGCCGACCAGTGGCTCCTGAACTGTCGCCAGGCAAGGCTCAATGCCATCATGATGCTGCGCTTTCAGCGACATCAGTGGCTTCAGCCAATTTGCCCTGACTCAGCAACAAACGTCGCTGACAACGCGCCGCCAGCGCGTTGTCATGCGTGACCAGCACCAGCGTAGTCCCCGCTTGCGCATTCAATCCGAACAGCAACTCGATAATCTGCTGTCCGGTAGCCGCGTCCAGATTGCCAGTGGGTTCATCGGCAAACAGGATGGAAGGACCGGGAGCAAAGGCCCGCGCAATAGCCACACGCTGTTGCTCGCCGCCAGACAACTGCTTGGGGTAATGACTCAGCCGCTGCTCCAGCCCCACTCTGCTGAGCGCCGTCTCAGCAAGAGGCCTGGCGTCATCCCGCCCGGCCAGTTGCAATGGCAGCATGACATTTTCCAGCGCGGTCAATGAAGGTAGCAGCTGAAACGACTGGAAGACGAACCCCATCTTGCGGCCACGCACTGCTGCCCGCCCATCTTCATCCAAACTGCTGATCTCTGTACCGTCTATCAGCACTTTTCCGCTACTGGGGTTGTCCAATCCGGCAAGCAATCCGAGCAACGTTGATTTACCGGAGCCCGAGCGCCCGACGATGGCGACCCGCTCTCCATGCTGAACAGCAAGATCAAGATCATCCAGTATCGTTAAGCTGGCTCCGCTACTGGTAACATGTTTGTTCAATGAAATGGCTTCAACCGCAAAAGGTTTGTGCATGTTCAGAATTTTCCGATTCAAATTGATTCAATTTTTCCTGCTGTTACTGCTGTCGGCATCCGGCACTAGCCTGGCAGCAACTGATTCCAAGCCCGTCATTCTGGTGTTCGGCGACAGCCTCTCAGCCGCTTACGGCATCCCGCGCGAACAGGGATGGGTTGCCCTGCTGCAACAACAGCTTGATCAACAGCCGGCAAAACGTCAGGTCATCAATGCCAGCATCAGTGGAGAAACCACGA
>PHCM01000098.1 GCA_002842255.1 Betaproteobacteria bacterium HGW-Betaproteobacteria-2
CACCCTGACTCAGTACCACACGGTTCTCCTGGGCACCGACGATGGCCGGGGCGTTGTCCAGCTCGTCGTTCTCGATGATCAAGGGCTGGCTGAGGAAAGGTTCGATGATGTTGGGCGCGATGGTGGCGACCGCTTCTTTTTCGAGTTCCTCGATGCGGATGCCGGGTTCCAGCGTCACGGTCTCACGCAGCAGGCGCAGTCGTGGATCGCCGCCACTGAGGTCGAGTACGACCACATCACCGGGGTAGATCAGATGCGGATTCTTGATCTGTTCGCGGTTCATCTTCCAGACCTTGGGCCAGAGCCATGGATCCTTGAGGAATTTGGCAGAGATGTCCCATAAGGTGTCGCCCTTGACGACGACATGGCGGTCGGGATAATCAGGCTGGAGTTGCACATCCTGCGCTACAGCATTCATTGCCGCACAAGCAAGCAAGAGCAGCGTTATAATGTGTCTGTACATAATTTTTTTAGCCTCAGTTTTTGAATGCACAAGATGTGCGAACATCTGAAAGTGGATGGAACTCCCGCGAAGTTGCATTAAATTCTGCATGTAATTCATTCAACAATCAAGCTTTTATGGCAATTTTAGACATCTTGAATTACCCCGACCCGCGGCTTTATACCGTCGCCAAGCCTGTGAAAGAGGTCGATGCCACTATCCGCCGTCTGATCGACGATATGGCGGAGACCATGTATGCCGCGCCCGGCATAGGTCTGGCAGCGACCCAGGTCAATGTGCATCAGCAGGTCATCGTCATCGACATCAGCGAGGACAAGCAAAACCTGCAGGTCTTCATCAATCCGAAGCTGGTCAGCAAAACCGGTTCACAGGACTATGAAGAAGGCTGTCTGTCGGTGCCCGGTATTTATGACATGGTGACGCGGGCTGAAAAGATCACGGTCGAGGCGCTGGATCGCAACGGCAAGCCTTTTACGCTGGAAGCCGAAGGCCTGCTGGCTGTCTGTATCCAGCATGAGATGGATCACCTGCTGGGCAAGGTGTTTGTCGATTACCTTTCGCAGCTCAAGCAGATACGCATCAAGAACAAGATGAAGAAACGTCAGCGTGAGCACGTCTGACCTGTCACGCTATAAAGCCATTCTATGAAAATCATTTTTGCCGGAACACCGGAATTCGCCGTGCCTGCCTTGCAGGCGCTAATCGAGGCAGGACATCAGGTCTCGCTGGTGTTGACCCAGCCGGACCGTCCTTCCGGCCGCGGTATGAAACTGAAGGCCAGCCCGGTCAAGCAGCTTGCCGTCGCCAGTGGTATCGAGGTGTTCCAGCCGGAAATCCTGAAAGATGCCGATGTGCAGGCACGCATCGCGGCTGAAAACGCCGATGTCATGATCGTGGCGGCCTATGGCCTGATCATTCCGACTAGCGTGCTCAATATGCCGCGATATGGCTGTTACAACATCCATGCTTCATTGCTGCCGCGCTGGCGCGGTGCTGCGCCGATACAGCGTGCGCTGTTGGCCGGCGACAGCGAAACCGGCGTGACCATCATGGAAGTGGTGCCGGCGCTGGATGCAGGCGCCATGGTCAGCCGCGGCGTGTTGCCGATCACCGGGCGCGATACGGCGCAGACCTTGCATGACGGTCTGGCAAACATCGGCGCTAGACTGATGGTCGAGGCCATGCAGCAACTGCAGCAGGATGGCAAACTTGCCGCGACGCCACAGGACGAGTCACTGGTGACTTATGCGCACAAGCTGGAAAAGTCCGAGGCCGCCATCGACTGGAACCGGCCGGCACAGGCGTTATCGCGTCAGGTGCGTGCATTCAATCCTTTTCCGGTTGCTCATACTCTGCTGAACGGTGAAGTCTGCCGTATCTGGATGGCTACCGATCTGCCGGGACAGGCTGAGGCCGGGAAAATTGTCGATATCACTGATGGCATTCAGGTCGGTTGCGGCGAAGGTATTCTGCGTATTGAGGAGTTGCAGATGCCGGGCGGTAAACGCCTCACGGCAAAAGAGTTTCTACAAGGCCATTCACTAAAAGCCGGGCAATCTTTCGGCGAGAGCAAGGCGACCTGATGCTGTTGAATTCGCAAGTTATATCCATGGCGTTTATATCCATGACCTCAAGCCGTTACGGCATGTTTTTGACTGAGGCCCGCTAAGTTGCGCGTCGCTCAACGATTGGCAGCGGATGCCGTTGGTCAGGTGTTGGCCGGGCGTAATCTGACCGGCGTGCTGGAACTGCTGTTCAGAACGCACCCCAGTATCACACCGCAGCAACGTGCAGTTGCCCAGGACCTGAGCTACGGCACGCTGCGCTTCTACGGCCGTATCGAATCAGTGCTGGAACAGTTGCTGGAAAAACCGCTGACCCATGAAGGCGTGCATCATTTGCTGCTGGTGGCGCTCTACCAGTTGCTTTACGACAAAGCCAGTGCTCACATCGTCGTCAATCAGGCGGTCGAGGCGGCTGCCGGTTTCAGGCAGCGCTGGGCCAAGGGGCTGGTCAACGCCGTGCTGCGCAACTACCTGCGCCGTGCTGAAACGCTGGCAAAAACCGATGTGCAGAATGAAGTGGCCACGTACTCCTATCCGCAATGGTGGATAGACAAACTCAAGGTGCAATATCCGCAAGCGTGGCAATCCATCCTCGAGGCGGGGAATACGCATCCGCCGATGTCATTGCGCATCAACCTCAAAAAGACCACGCCGCAGGATTACAGCGCGGCCTTGATCCAACTGCAGATCGCACATGAGCTCATCGGACATCAGGCCGTAATCCTGAACAAGCCGGTGCCTGTCGATCAGTTGCCCGGATTTCAGGAGGGCGTGGTTTCGGTGCAGGATTATGGCGCGCAGTTCGCAGCGGAACTGCTGGATGCGCAAGCCGGCATGCGCGTGCTCGATGCCTGTTGCGCCCCAGGCGGCAAGACCAGTCATATACTGGAACTGGCAGATGTGGAGATGTTGGCACTCGACCATGACGCGGAGCGCTTGCAGCGCGTGCAGAGCAATCTGGACCGTTTGCAGTTGCGTGCAAGGCTGCAGGCCGGTGATGCCGCCGACCCGGCAAGCTGGTGGGATGGTGTGGCGTTCGACCGTATTCTGGCGGATGTCCCCTGCACGGCATCGGGCATCGTGCGCCGGCATGTGGATATCAAATGGCTGCGGCGCGAGGAGGATGTGCAGGCATTCGCGGCACAACAGGCGGCGATTTTGCGTAGTTTGTGGCAGCTATTGGCAAAGGGTGGTAAATTGCTCTACGCGACGTGTTCGATTTTTCATGAGGAAAATCAAGGTCAAATCGATCAATTTCTGGAGCAAACTCAGGATGCCACCCAGCTGGTGCTGACGCATCCTCAAGATGGGCAGCTTATACCCTGTGCACAACATGACGGCTTTTTTTACGCGCTATTACAAAAAGACTAATTTAACTGTCATCTTTTTGTGTTTGTTCTTTGTGGTGACGGCTGCCTCGGCCTCCGACAGTCGCCTGACCATCAATCATGCAGAACTGGTAGCCAGCGGCGAACAATATCTGCTGAATGCCGACCTTGAACTGAACTTGAGCGAACAGGTGGAAGATGCCCTCAGCAAGGGTGTTCCGCTCAACTTCTTGGTTGAATTCCAGCTGACGACGCCGCGCGAATACTGGTTCGACAAGGAAATCATCACCGTCAGCAACAATGTCTCACTCAGTTATCACGCACTCTCCCGCCAGTATCTGATCAACCGCAATAAACATCAGCAGTCCTACGCCACACTGGCAGAAGCCATTGCCGAATTCGTTCGCCTGCGCGAATGGGCCATGTTCGACAAGCGGCTGCTGGAGCCGGATGAAACCTATTACGCGGGTTTGCGGGTGCGGCTGGATCATTCCAAATTGCCCAAGCCGATTCAGGTGGAGGCGCTCGGCTCCGAATCATGGAACATGATATCCCAGCGATACCGCTGGGAACCTGCCTTAATGCCATAGTCCGGACATGAAATACATCATCTTCATCTGTGCGGCTCTGGGTGTACTGCTGCTGTATCTGCTGTCGCGAGCCAGCGGCAATACCACAGCCGGCGGCGCTGATTACACTCTGCTGCTGGCGCTGAACATCCTGATTGCCGTGCTGCTGATCGTGCTGATCGGCATCCAGCTCTGGAAGCTCTATCAGCAGATGCGCCGCGGTGTCATGGGCAGCCGCCTGAGCCTGCGTCTGCTCGGCGCCTTCGCCCTGATGGCGATCATCCCCGGCATGCTGGTCTATGCGGTCTCGGTCAATTTCCTGACGCGTTCGATCGAGTCCTGGTTCAACGTCAAGGTCGAGGCGGCGCTCGACAGTGGCTTGCGACTCGGGCAGAGCACGCTGGACATCATGCTCGACGATCTGGAGGAAAAGAGTCAGAACATTGCGCTCGGACTGGCCTACCAGCCCGGTAGCACGCATTTTGCGTTGTTGAACGACTTACGCGAAAAGAGCGGGGTGCAGGATGCCGTGCTGCTGACCATGCAGGGTCGCATTCTGGCGTTTTCCAGTGACGACCCCTCCAGCTTCCTGCCGGAGTTGCCCAGCCTGGCACAATTGCGTCAGGCGCGCAGTCATGTTTACGGCACCATAGAGCCGATCCCGGACAAGGGCCTCTATTTGCGCGTACTGGCGCCGGTGGCCATGCAGGACATGGCCGGCGAGACGCGTATTTTGCAGCTGCTGCAGCCGGTGCCCCGGGTGCTGTCGCTGGCGGCGGAATCGGTACAGGAGGTTTATCAGGATTATCAGGAGCTTTCTTTCAGCCGCGAATCGCTGAAGCAAGTATTTTCGCTGACACTGACGCTGGTGCTGATGCTGGCCATGCTCTCGGCCGTAGCTATCGCGCTGGTGTTGAGCCGTCGTCTGTCGGCCCCGCTGGGGGTGTTGGCAGAAGGTACGCGTGCCATCGCGCGCGGCGATTACAGCACCATGCTGCCGGCGCACGGCAAGGATGAGTTAGGCATCCTTGTGCAATCCTTCAACAGCATGACGCGCCAATTGGGCGAGGCGACGCAGGCGGCGGAACGCAACCGCAACCGGGTGGAAGCGGCGCGTGGTTATCTGGAGACCATACTGGCGCACTTGTCCTCCGGTGTGCTGGCGCTGGATGAGCAGGCCCAATTGCGGACTTATAATCTCGCCGCCAACAGCATTCTCGGCGTGAACCTGGCCGAGTTGGTGAATCAGCCGCTGAGCCGGTTGGCAGAGCAGCAGCCGGCATTGGAGCCGTTTGTCACGACGGTGTTGCAGCATTTTCATCAGAACCAGGTCGAATTGCAGACCGAATTGAAGGCGCAGCTGGAGATTTCGGGTGCGAATGGCAAGCAGGTCATCCTGTTGCGCGGCACCAAATTGCCGAACGGCACCGACGGTTACGTCGTCGTGTTCGACGACATGACGACCATGGTGCAGGCGCAGCGCGATGCGGCATGGGGTGAAGTGGCAAGACGGCTGGCGCACGAGATCAAGAACCCGCTGACGCCGATTCAGCTTTCGGCCGAACGCCTGGAGCGCAAACTTGCCAGCAAGCTCAGTGAGGAAGATGCCGGTTTGCTGTCACGCGCCACGAATACCATTGTCAGCCAGGTCGGTGCCATGAAGACCATGGTCAATGAGTTCAGTGAATATGCGCGGGCGCCTGCGCTCAATCTGAGCGAGGTGGATATCAACCGCCTGATCGAGGATGTGATGGCTCTTTATGAACCGGCGCGTATTGCCATCGACGTCAAATTGAGCAAGACCAAGGCACTGGTGCAGGGCGACGTCACCATGTTGCGGCAGGTATTGCACAATCTGTTGCAGAATGCGCAGGATGCGCTGGAAGGTAAAGATCAACCGACCATTGTGCTGAGCACGTCGAAGCATGGTGAAAATATCCATCTCACTATCAGCGATAATGGCGTTGGTTTCCCGCCGGAGATGATGGCGCGCGTGTTCGAGCCCTACATCACGACCAAGAGGCACGGAACTGGCCTGGGGTTGGCAATTGTGAAGAAGATCGTCGATGAACACAAAGGAACGATCAGGATTGAAAACGGCGAACATGGTGGTGCCTCAGTCACTATCATTTTGCCGGTAGCAGCTAAGAAAATGGAGCAAAAACAATGAGT
>PHCM01000099.1 GCA_002842255.1 Betaproteobacteria bacterium HGW-Betaproteobacteria-2
AAAAATCATCAGCATCACCGGCAACCCGGGTTCAACCCTGGCACGGGAATCAGACATCCATGTCGACGCCCATGTCAGCCAGGAAGCCTGCCCTTTGGGATTGGCACCGACAGCAAGTACGACAGCGATGCTGGCCCTGGGCGATGCCCTGGCACTCACCGTACTGGATCAGCGCGGCTTCTCCGCCGAGGATTTCGCCCGCTCCCATCCGGGTGGCAGCCTCGGCCGCAGGCTCCTGATCCACGTATCGGACATCATGCGCAAGGGTGCTGCGATCCCCAGTGTCAAACTGGATGCCGCACTGACCGACGGCCTGCTGGAAATGACACGCAAGGGATTGGGCATGACGGCGATCGTCGATGCCAACAACAAACCGGTCGGCATCTTTACCGATGGTGACCTGCGCCGCGCCTTCGAGAACGGCATCAGTGTCAGCGACACCCGCATGCGGGAAGTGATGCATGCCAACCCATGCACCATCACCCCGGAGCGTCCGGCGGTCGAGGCCGTGGAGGTCATGGAGAACCGCAAAATCAACGGCCTCCTGGTCGTCGATCAACAAGGAACCCTGGTCGGCGCATTGAACATGCTCGATCTGTTAACAGCAAAGGTTATTTAAGTGAGTGAGTCAAGCCCGGTAGTAGAACGTGCGAAACGTATCAAGGTCATTATTTTTGATGTAGACGGTGTCATGACTGACGGCAGTCTGATGATAGGCGACGACGGCCAGGAGTACAAAAGCTTCCATTCCCTCGACGGGCTGGGCATGAAACTGCTGAAAGCCAGCGGCGTGCAGATGGCCATCATCACCGGCCGCACGTCCAACGTGGTGACCAAGCGTGCCGAGACCACCGGCATCGCGCATTTCTATCAGGGCGTGGAAGACAAGCTGGAAGCTTTCGAGGACCTGGTCAGGAAAATGAATGTCAGTCCGGAAGAGTGCGCCTTCATGGGTGACGATGTGGTGGATCTGCCGCCCATGCGCCGCGCCGGTCTGGCGATTGCCGTGCCGAGCGCCACTCCGCTGGTCAAGCAATACGCCCACTACACCACGCAGGCCCAAGCCGGCCGAGGCGCGGTGCGCGAAGCCTGCGAACTGCTGATGAAGGCACAAGGCACTTTTGACGCGCAAATGGCGCAGTTTTTCAAATAGGCTGACTGGCAAACCGCATGCATGCGCGCCCCACCATACTGCTTCCGCTGGTCCTGCTGGCCATCCTGGCCATGCTGACCTTCTGGATCGATTACAGTGTGCAGGCGCCGGAGCCGAAAGTGGACGGCAGCAACCGGCATGACCCGGACTACGTGCTGAACAACTTCATCACGACCCGCAGCGATGAAAAAGGCGATCTGCGCTACCGCCTGACCGCTGAGGAAATGCGGCATTACCCGGACGACGATACGACGGAACTGGAACTGCCGCACTTTACGCGCTTCGAGATCGGCAAGCCTTTTACACTGATCGAAGGCAAAAAAGGCTTCGTTTCCAGCGATGCAGACAAGATCGAATTCGTCGGTGATGTCAAAGTGGTACGCCAGGCCTATAACGGCAAGGGCGAGATGGTCGTGCTGACCGACCGGCTGGATGTGTTTCCGGACGACGAGCGAGCCGTCACCGACCGGCCGGTGGTCATCACACAGGAGCCGAAAACCGTGATTCACGCCACCGGCATGATCTACGACAAGAAGAACCAGACCGTGCAGCTCATGAACCGGGTCAAGGCGCATTATGAAAAACCGAAAATGGACATATCAAGCACGCCCAATGATCTGAATCGCAGGGCAGCGGATGCCATGCGGCTGGAATTGGACATGAATGCTACTGCGAACCAGATCGATCGCAGGGTAAGGCCGGCTGGCGCAGTTCAGCCCGAAATCAAATTGAATCTAAGCAAAGATATAGATTGAGAGATCATATGAACAAGGTTTTCACGTCATTCAGTAGCATCGGCCGCCTGTTGCTGGCCATGCTGGCGATGGCGGCATTCAACAGCCAGGCCGAGCAGGCCGACAAGGACAAGCCGATCGACCTCGAGGCCGACAATGTCATCGTCAACGACGCCAAGAAGACCAGCACCTACACCGGCAACGTGATCCTGACCCAGGGCACGCTGATGATACGCGGCGACAAACTGGTGGTGGTCGAGGACATCCACGGCTTCCAGCACAGCACCTCCTACGGCAATCCGACCACTTTCAAACAGAAGATGGAAGGCAAGAACGAATACATGGAAGGCAGTGGCCAGCGCATCGAATACGATGGTCGCATGGACAAGGTCAAGCTCTACACCAAAGCTTGGGTCAAACGCGGAGAGGACATCGTGCATGGCGACTACATCATGTATGACGCCACTGCCGAATATGCCGAAGTGATCGGTGGCGGTTCGCAGGCGGCCACGCCGGCAACGCCGACCGGCCGTGTGCGTGCGGTCATCCAGCCGAAGAACAAACCGGCGCAGCCGGCTCCAGCGCCGACACCGGCACCCGCGACTGAACCGGCACAATAAGCGGCGACCACCATCAACCTGATCCGGACAAAAGAACGCAGACCATGAGCGAGTTAATCGTCGAGAACTTACGCAAGCAATACAAGGCGCGTACCGTCGTGCAGGACATTTCACTCGAGATCAAGAGCGGTGAAGTGGTCGGCCTGCTCGGCCCCAACGGCGCCGGCAAGACCACCAGCTTTTACATGATGGTGGGACTGGTACCGCTTGATGGCGGCCGCATCCTGCTCGACGGCAAGGACCTCAGTCGCCTGCCCATCCATCTGCGCGCGCGCATGGGGCTTTCCTATCTACCGCAGGAGCCTTCCATCTTCCGCAAGATGACGGTCGAGGAAAATATCCGGGCGATCCTGGAATTGCAAAAAAGCAGCGACGAGGAAATCGAAGCCGAGCTGGAGTCGCTGCTGCATGAACTGCATATCGTCCATATCCGCGACACCATGGCCGTCAGTCTGTCAGGCGGCGAAAGAAGGCGTGTTGAAATTGCCCGCTGTCTCGCCACCCGACCCAGCTTCGTGCTGCTAGACGAACCATTCGCCGGTATCGACCCGATCGCCGTGCTCGACATCCAGAAGATCATCGGCATCCTGGCCAAGCGCAATATCGGCGTGCTGATCACCGACCACAATGTACGTGAAACCCTCGGCATCTGCGATCGGGCGTATATTGTCAATGAAGGCCGCATCTTCGCGGCCGGTCTGCCGAGCGAAATCGTGCAGAATGAAAGTGTCAAGGAAGTGTATTTAGGTAAGGATTTCCGCCTCTAAGGCGCGACCAGAAACAATATGAAACAAGGTTTACAACTCCGCTTCTCACAGAATCTTGCGCTCACGCCGCAACTGCAACAGTCTATCCGCCTGCTGCAGCTCTCAACCCAGGAACTGAATCAGGAACTGGAAACCATCCTGCAGGCCAACCCGCTGCTGGAGCGCGACGAGAAAAATGCAGATGGCAGCGATGCCGTCGACACTTTCATCCCTGCGAGCAATGCGTCGGAAATCGCCAACCCGCAGGAAACACCGCGTACAGAGGAAGCTCCGGTTCAGGAGAATTTCAATGACGACTATTTCGAGTATGGCGGCAATACGCGCTGGGACGACAGCAATGCCGGCAACGATGAAGATAACGATTACAGCTTCCAGGAAGCGGCCACCGAAACCCTGCATGAGCACCTGCTGAGCCAGCTCAAACTGATGCCGCTATCAGAGCGCGACCAGATGCTGGCATTGCTGCTGGTCGATGCCATCAACGACGATGGCTATCTGGAACTGCCGCTGGAAGAACTGGTTGCACAAATCGCCCCGGAAGCCGAAGTCGACCTGCTGGAACTGCAGACCGCACTCAAGCATATCCAGAACCTGGATCCTGCTGGTGTCGGCGCGCGCAACCTGTCCGAATGCCTGGCTCTGCAATTACGGGCAATGGAAGAAAGCTCGCCATTACTGGAGCTCACCTTGATGCTGGTCGAACAGCACCTGCCCCTGCTGGCAGCAAGGGACTACGCCAAGCTGCGCAGGGTGCTGCATTGCGACGATGAAACCCTGCGTCAGGCCCAGCAACTGATCACACAGCTCAATCCGCGGCCGGGCAATACGTTCAGCAGCATCAGCTCGGATCACTTCATCCAGCACGAAATCATCGTCAAGAAGGTCAAGGGCGTCTGGATCGCCAGCCTCAATGACGAAGTGGTGCCGAAACTGCGCATCAACCAGATCTACGCCAACATCCTGAAGCGCAACCGCGACAGCTCCAACCAATACCTGATGAGCCAGATGCAGGAAGCCAAATGGATGATCAAGAACATCCAGCAGCGCTTCTCCACCATCCTGCGCGTATCGCAGGCCATCGTCGACCGCCAGCGCAACTTCTTCGAGCACGGCGAAGTCGCCATGCGGCCGCTGGTACTGCGCGAGATCGCCGACGAACTGGAACTGCACGAATCCACCATCTCGCGCGTGACCACCCGCAAATACATGCTGACGCCGCGCGGGGTTTATGAGCTCAAGTATTTCTTCGGCAGCCATGTGGCGACCGAATCCGGCGGCGCCTGCTCGGCCACTGCCATCCGTGCACTGATCAAGCAGATGATCGCCGAGGAGGACCCGAAGAAACCCTTGTCAGACAACCAGATTACCGACGTTCTGAGCAAGCAGGGCATCGTCGTCGCCAGACGCACGATCGCCAAATACAGGGAATCACTGCAATTACCGGCAGCGAGCCAACGCAAGGCACTGTAATTTCACCACAACTATTAATTTTGTAGTCGTTACCAAGGAGAGAGCATCATGAATTTACAAATTACCGGTCATCATCTGGATGTCACCCCCGCACTACGTGATTACGTCCAGGGCAAATTGGGACGCATCAGCAATCACTTCGACCATGTGATCGATATCAAGGTGACGCTGAGCGTTGAGAAACTGGTACAGAAAGTTGAAGCTACTCTGCACGTTCCCGGCAACGATCTGCATGTGGAATGCTCGGATGAAAACATGTACAGCGCCATCGACATGTTGACCGACAAACTGGATCGCCAGGTCCTGAAGCACAAGGAAAAGCGCGGCGATCACCATCAGGCAAACGGTGCCGTCAAGCACCAGGCTGCCGAATAAGCAGGCCATGGCCCGTGCATCTCACACAAAATCCGGATGCACCGACCTGACCCGTCAGGAAAGATAGACATGCCCGAAATCAGTGTCGAAAAACTGTATCGTGACACACGCCGCAATCTGAAACTTACTTGGGTTGCAGGCCTGAGCGGCGGCGACAACATGCTCAGCAGCGAGACCGTCAGCAAGCCTTCGCTGGCACTGATCGGGCACCTCAATTTTGTTCACCCCAACCGCGTGCAGGTACTGGGGTGCGCAGAGATGGATTACCTGCGCAGCCTCGAATCCAAAGAACTGCTACAGTCCATCCATAACCTGTTCTCTACCGACCTTGCCGCCGTCGTTGTTGCCAATGGCGAAAAACCGCCGCTGGAACTGATCAGCGCCGCCAACGAACTTGAAACGCCCCTGTTTACCACGCCGCTGCAAAGCCCGAGCCTGATGGATGTACTGAGCCACTACCTGTCGCAGGCTGTTGCCGAGACCGTCAGTTTTCATGGCGTTTACATGGAAGTGCAGGGCTTCGGTGTCATGATCAAGGGCGACCCGGCCATCGGCAAAAGCGAACTCGCACTGGAACTCATCTCCCGCGGTCACCGGCTGATCGCCGACGATATTATCGATTTCTACAAGGTGGCGCCCGACCGGCTGGAAGGCCGCTGCCCAAGACTGTTACAGGACTTCCTTGAAGTGCGCGGCCTCGGCGTACTCAACATCCGCGAGTTGTTCGGCGACAACTCGGTGAAACCGACCAAGCCGCTCGACCTCATCATCCAGCTTGAACACGCGGATAAACTGCTGTCCATGGAACAGGACCGGCTGAAGATCACTTCGCAACAGGAAAAGATCCTCGGCGTCAAAATCCCGAAATTCCTCATCCCGGTTGCCGCCGGCCGCAACATCGCGGTGCTGGTTGAAGTGGCGCTGCGCAACCACATGCTGCTATTGCGCGGCGTCAAC
>PHCM01000100.1 GCA_002842255.1 Betaproteobacteria bacterium HGW-Betaproteobacteria-2
AGAAAGGCGCTGTCCTGGAGCAGGACGAGCGCGGCATCAAAGTGCTCCGTCTGGAAAATGGCGATATGCTGAAGGTGTTCCGGGTCCGGAACAGATTCAGTGTCGCCCGCATTTATTCCTATGCCAGACGATTCTGCCGTAATGCAGCGCGATTGCAGAAGGCTGGCATCCCGACCGTTCATATCAAGCAACTCTATGATTTGGAAGCTCCAGCCGAGACGGCAGTGCTCTATGCGCCGCTGGAGGGCGTGACTTTGCGCGAATTGCTGAAGAGCAGGTCGTTGACGATGGATGAGGCCAACATGCTGGGTACATTCATCGCGAAATTACACTGGCACGGTGTGCATTTCCGCTCACTGCATCTGGGTAATATCGTGCTGGATACGCAGGGAAGGCTTGGCCTCATCGATATTGCTGACATGAGCATTTACCCGTGGCCCTTGTGGTGCGGAACGAGAGTCCGAAGTTTTACCCATCTGCATCGGTACCCTGAGCAGGTACGTGAACTGGGTCTGGCAACATGGCAGAAAATTGTAGCTGCCTATGTCGACCATGCGGCATTGCGTCCGGCATGCGAGGATCGTCTGCGCCAACACCTTCAGAAAGTTTCAGTCTTTGCATCATAATGCCTCTGATATTGGTATTGTTTTATCATGCGGTGACTGGCGATTGCTTAAGATGGCTTGTTAGCGCTCACTCAAGGGGAATGGAAAAGATATGCACTATCTGGTAACCGGCGGGGCAGGCTATATCGGCTCGCACATGGTCAAACTGCTGCTCAAGCAAGGGCATCAGGTGACCATTGTCGATGACTTGTCCAGCGGTCACCGTGATGCTGTGCTGGGTGGTGAATTGATCGTTCATGACTTCTCTGATCGTGCGTTTCTCGATCAACTGATCACTGAAAGAAACTTTGACGGGGTCTTTCATTTTGCCTCAAAGATACTGGTAGGCGAATCTGTCAGCAATCCGGCCAAATACTACCGAGCCAACAGTTTTGCTACGCTGACCTTGCTTGAAGCCATGCGCGACCATGGTCTCCACCATCTGGTGTTTTCTTCCACAGCTGCAGTCTATGGCGAGCCGCAATCGACTCCGATAGACGAGGCGCATCCCAAAGTGCCGGTCAACCCCTATGGAGCATCCAAGCTCATGGTGGAAATGATGATGTCCGATTTTCAGCGTGCGCATGGTCTGAAATATGTCGCTTTACGCTATTTCAATGCTGCTGGAGCCGATGCAGAAGGCCTTCTGGGCGAGCGTCATGAACCGGAGACACATCTGATTCCGCTAGCTTTGAAGGCGGTGCTTGGCCAGAAGCCTCCGCTCAAGCTTTTCGGTCAGGATTACGACACGCCGGATGGCACCTGCATTCGTGACTATATTCATGTGGAAGACCTGTGCAGTGCCCATCTGCTTGCCATGCAGTATCTGCATGATGGAGGGCAACCGACTGCGTTCAATTTGGGCAACGGTGCTGGTTACAGCGTGCAGCAGGTCATCGATGTCGCAGCCAGAGTGACGGGAAAGCCAGTGCCGTTTGAGCTAGCCGGACGCCGGGAGGGAGACCCGGCAAGGCTGGTGGCAGATGCTACTCGGGCAAAAGGTGTACTGCAGTGGGCGCCAGTCCATTCTGACCTTGAAACCATTATCCGGCATGCCTGGCAGTGGGAACTGAAAATGACAAAACAAACGCAGGAGAAGAGTATTTGAACGTCCTGCAGATCAGTCACTGCTATTACCCGCCATTCCTCGATTGTTCACGCCAGTACGCCGCCCTGTTCAAAGGCACCGGCATCAAGGTGACGACGGTCTATCTCACCGGGGAGCCTGATCTAGAGGTGGAACGCGCCACCGGCTCCGATGAGGTGATTTTTCTTGGTTATAAAAGCAAGGATGTCAGCGGACTGAAACTGGGGGCTATCAGAAAAATCCGTCAGATCGTTGCTGAAAAGGAGTTTCGCTTCTGCATCGCCCATCGTGCCAAGCCTACTTATGTTGCCTTGCTGGCTACTTCCCTGCCAGTGATCAGCGTACGCCATAATTTCGGTGACTTTGATCGCTATGGCCGCCGTCTGTTGGTCAATCTGTTCCGCAAGCGGCTGTTGCTGCTAGGTGTTTCCAATGCAGTGCGCGACGAGATGCGTGTCAGATTGCCGCATTGGCCACATGAGCAGATCGAGACGCTGTACAACCGCATCGATGTCGATGCTGTGCAGGCTGAACTGTTGAACAAAAATGAGGCACGCGAATTTCTCGGCCTGCCCGCCGACGCCTGGGTGGTCGGTAACGTCGGGCGCCTGCATCACGACAAGGATCAGGCAACCCTGATCCGCGGCTTTGCCATGGCGCTGCCTCAACTGCCGCAGAATAGCCTGTTGCTGATCATGGGTTCAGGTCCGCTGGAACAGGCATTGAAAAATCTCGCAGCCGAACTGGGCGTTGCAGACAAAGTGGTGTTTGCTGGCCAGGTGTCCAATGGCCGCAGATACTTCCGTGCGTTCGATGTGTTCGCGTTGACCTCCGACCATGAGCCGTTCGGCATGGTACTACTGGAGGCGATGGCCGCTGGCTTGCCGATAATCTGCAGTGACAGTGGTGGTGGGACCGAGGTGGTGGCCGGTGTGGGCTTGCTGTTTCCTTTGGCGGATGCAGGAGCGCTGGCGGACAAACTTGTCGAGGCTGCATCACATGCCGATGGCCATGCTTCAGTGATACTGCAGCAGTTGCAGAAACATTTTTCAGATGAGGCTGCCCGACAACAGTTTCGGGCATTGGCGTTTGTACAGACACGAGGATTGCTGAATTGACGAGCGGTGGACGACAAGTATTGGAGCTTAAGACTAGTGAAGGTAAATTACTTCAGGCTTTCGCAGGCGATTCGATTACCCAAGAAATTCAGGCTAGGGGTGAGTATGACGGCAATACACTGGATTCCCTGAGGCAAATCCTGCCCGTAATCCGACCAAGAGCCAGTCTCGATGTGGGTGCCAATATCGGCAATCATGCCGTGGTTATTGCCGATTATTCGGAAAAGCTGATTGCGTTTGAACCTGTGCCTTTCATCTTTGATCTGCTGAAACAGAATTTTGACCGGAACGGTCTCCATCATGCACATGCAGTCAACATCGGCCTCTCAAACGAAACCATGCATCGTGATATTTTTATCCCGGAATACGGCAACCTTGGTTGCTCCAGCTTGGAACCTATTGAAGCCGAAGGCACACATGTCCAGATTGAGACTTGGGTAGGGGACGATTATCTGGCAAAGAACTATCCTGAGAAACAGATTGATTTCATCAAGATTGATGTCGAGGGGCATGAACCAGCTGCATTAGCCGGACTTGTGGATACGCTGACAAAACACCAGCCGCTGATACTGATGGAATACCGCAACAAGAGTACGTTGGCACTTTTTCAGGATCGCACCCTGTTTTGGCGGCTGTTTCCCGGTTATCGTATCTATTCGCTATCCAATACTGCGAGCAAGAAAGTCTACCCTCCGGGTTTGATCGGTATTCTGCGTCGTTGGGTAGCCAAGCTGCAGGGAGGGCACTGGTGTTTGTCGGATTTTGATGCCTTACGTCGTTATTCCAATATCTACTTGGTGCCAAAACGCTACCAGATCTTGTTTGCAGGATTGCGGTACCTTTCATCAAAATGACCCCCAGCATCTGTATCGTCATTCCATATTTTGGCCAATGGCCGTTCTGGATGCCATATTTTCTTCAGAGCTGTCGCACCAATGCTGATATTGACTGGCTGTTGTATACCGATTGCGGTCAACCAGAGAACTGTTCCCCCAATGTCCGCGTGGTGGCAGTCAGCTACCCGGATTATTGTGAACGTGTCGGGCGGACGCTACATATCGACTTCCATCCGGAGCAATCCTACAAGCTCTGTGACATCAAGCCTGCGCTTGGCTTGATTCATGCCGAGGAACTTGCCGGATATGATTTCTGGGGCTTTGGTGATCTTGACTTGGTCTATGGTGATTTGAGAGCCTATTTTACTGTCGAGCGTCTTGCACGATTTGATCTGTTCTCCACACACGCACGCAGGATTTCCGGCCATCTTTGCCTGATCCGTAACACCGAAGAAATGCGTGCTGCTTTCATGCGGGTAAAACACTGGCAGTTTAAGCTTGAGTCACCAGAACATCTGGCTTTCGATGAGAGCGCATTCTCGAAGATATTTTTGCGCCATAAAAATTCGCCATCATGGGTGCGTTGGCTGGCCGCCAAGTTCGACCCTTGGCTAAAACGCGCTGAATTTGTCGAGGCCTATACAACGCCTAACGGCAAGATTCCATGGACAGATGGCAGCCGGGATTATCCGGCTGAATGGTACTGGCAGGATGGCAAGGTCAGCAATTCCTGCCGGGATGGCCGGTTATATCCATATTTCCATTTTATGGTATGGAAGAAGGGTTGGCCTCAGCAAACATTGCCGATTGTAACCAGTCTCGCTGAACGTCGGCTGGTTTTCAAGGCAGAAGTAATCGAAATCGCTTGATGAGATTTATTACGCAGTGGGTTGCTAGTGC
Organism: Betaproteobacteria bacterium HGW-Betaproteobacteria-2; assembly: GCA_002842255.1. Taxonomy (GTDB): domain Bacteria; phylum Pseudomonadota; class Gammaproteobacteria; order Burkholderiales; family Methylophilaceae; genus UBA6140. The sequence goes on from PHCM01000100.1 coordinate 4,547, forward strand.
GCTGACATGAATGCAAGTTTTACGGCGGGCAACGTCAGCGCATTTTCTGATAGATGACGACGAATTTCTCGCCCTTGCGGTTGCCGACGCGATGAACTTCCCTATAGTCCGGCAGCTTTTCAGCAAGGTAGGCCGCTTTCCAGTATTCGTCTTCCTCTTCACTGAGGAGCAGGAATTCGTATGCATGAATTGAATCGTCCTCGACAGCTGCGGTTATCTTTTCCCAGACATCCATCCAAGTGCCGATAAAGGGCTCGCCAGCGTAATGGCGGACTCTGGAACTGTCATAAAATACAGGTAGTTGGTCCGGGTTATGTGCCTGGACCCAAGTGACCGCATCCTGTTGGTAGTTGTAGCCTTCGCGCTTGGGTAGAAGACTTTTGACCATGCCGAGAATTAATATGACCAGCAAGATGAGCACTAGCCATCTTTTTTTCGCTGGCAAGCCTGGCAGACGGCGCAGGAGTTCGCGTAGGCCGAAGGCTGCCAGCACCATCATTATCAAGGCAAGTGGCACTACGTAGCGGCCAGACAGCACAAACACCTTGAATATGATGAGGAACATGTCGACCAGGGCGATGATCATCACAGCTGCCAAAATCTTCCATGCATCCTGCACGAGGAGTCTTTGGCGTAACCAGGTGGCGTAAACCGCCAAGCCGGCGGTGAGCCAGCCGGCCGTCGATAGCGCCTTACTGATCATGACGAAAAGGAAGGTCAGCACCAGACCTTCGGCCGCAAATTCATCCAGAAAGTTGCCCAGAACATCCGCAGCCATGACTTCGGAGCGGCGGCTGAAACGTGCTGTCATTTCCTGTAGCAGGTCGGGTGTGACAATCTCTTTCAATCTGCCAAGATGCTGTATGGAGAGATCGTTGAAGCCGATATACAGTGCGAGGGCGAAAACAATGGCGATGTTGACGCTGTGAGCCTTCAACAGTGCCACACAGCATTCTTTTATCACAGTATGCGGGCGCCACAGCAGAACCAGCGGGAGTGCGGCGAGGTAAGTGATGCCTTCTACGCGGAACAGCATGGCGACCATCATCGCCAGTTGCCAGGCGATGGCATCAGTCCAGGATAGTGAACGATAAAAGCGCACGAAGAACACGAGGCTGGTCAGGAAGAATGCCCAGAAGCCCTGATCGCGTAGCAGCATCTGTAGGGCATCGCCGACGATGTATTGTGAACTGAACAGCAGCAGTCCGCCGCAGAGTAGCGTGAGGTTATCGCCGTCGCAGAGACGAATCAGTTTCAGGAAAGAGAGCGTGGCAATGCCGAAGAACAGGACATTCAGAATCTGTGCGGAAAAATGCAGACTGAAGCCACTAACCGTGTGTACCAGTGCAATGAGGCCACTATAGAGCGGCCAAGGGAACAATTTGAAACCTTGTTGCCACTCTCCCAGTGCGAACAGGCGTGCGGCTTCAAAATAGAGTACCGAGTCGTTGTTGATCCAGCCATGCTGAAT
>PHCM01000101.1 GCA_002842255.1 Betaproteobacteria bacterium HGW-Betaproteobacteria-2
TAGTAGCCGCAACTTTCCCAGAACTGGTACCAGCGACCCTCAATATCCTTGGGGTCGAACGATTTTGCCAGCTCAGGAGCCGGCGTTTTTTCGGTGATGTTTTCGGTAGTCATAAGCGCGCGATTTTACCACAGCGCCCGCATGACTGCGGCTTTTCGCCTCGTCTGCCGGTGTTAATTCAACAGCCAGATTACTGCCAGCACCGACCCCAGCACGATCAACAGATGCCAGATGCTCCAGCACAGGTACTGATTGCGCAACCGCTGCGGTGAATGATTGGAAAGTATGAACAACCGGCCGTCGCGCGGTGCGCGCATGATATGGGTGCCGTTCTGCGCACGGATCTCGCGGTGCTGTTTCTCCACTTCCCGCACCGCCGCACGCCGCGCCAGCTCCCACTCCTGCAGATCGATCTCGCCATTGCCGTCCAGATCGAAACGCTCGTGCAGGGTCATCCGGCCGCGTTTCCATTCCGCCAGCAGCTAGGCCACGTCCTCTTTCAGACTCAGTTGCGAACTGGCACCGCCCTGCGTGCTGAACTCGCCCAGCGCATAAACCGAATGGCCGAACAACAGCTCCTCGATTCGCCGGTATTGCCCGTCCGTCGTCGTGCGCCGCTCTGCACCGATGACCTCGGCATGGTCAGGGTCGATGAAACATTGGCCGCTGCCATCGGTAATCTGGAAGATGCTGTCGCTGACGCCATGACCGACCTGCTGCCATTTATTATTGTCCTGTCGCAGATAAACACGGTAGCGATACCAGACGCAGGAAATGCCGCTGACCGGACTGCGGATCAGATTATCTTCATCCAGTACGGCACGACCATGCAATTCGACATAGCCCTGCGCAGCCGAGGCGATGCGCGAGGTCGGCGTATCGGCGATCAGCCGCATGCGATGAAAACTGGAAGCCCAGGCAAAGAAGCTGATGAGGCCGATCAGCCCGACAAAAAAAGCGGTTTCCGGCTGATTGCCGTGCTGGATGGCGACCGCCAGCAGTGCCAGATGACTGAACGAGGTGATCAGCCCGGCATAGTGGCTTTTGAAGCCGCGCAGCATGTGGACTAGCTGGCGAAGCGTTTGCTGATGTCGACGTCCTTCAGCTCGGCACTGGCGAAGCGCAGCAGATCGAAGGCCGGGAAGCCGAGCAATCTGGCCACGATCAGGTCCGGAAATTGGGCGATGCGCACATTGTTGATATTGACGCTATCGTTATAGAACTCACGGCGGTCGGCGATGGCATTTTCCAGGCCGCTGATGCGCACCTGCAGGTGCAGAAAATGCTCGTTGGCCTTGAGCTCGGGATAGGCTTCGGCGACGGCGAACAGATTGCCCAGACCGACGCGCAAGGCGCCTTCCGCCGCGCCCAGCGCCGCCACGTCATGCGCCTCGCGCGCTTCGGCGACACGCGCCCGCGCCTGCGTAACCTTTTCGAGTGTTTCCTGCTCGTGCTTCATGTAATGCTTGCAGGTATCGACCAGCTTGGGCAATTCGTCGTGGCGCTGCTTGAGCAGGATGTCGATATTCGACCAGGCCTTGGCCACGTTGTTTTTGATGTTCACCAAACTGTTGTAGATCATGATGAAATAAATGACGACGACGATCAGAACGACCAGCCCCACGATCCCCATAACACTCCCCTTTGTTTGCAGATTATTTTTCGAGAGTCTACGCGTCCTCTTCCGTCATGTGCAATGCGTGCGAAGCTGCAGAGTTTTGCGAGGCGGCGGCAACACCCAGCACATAAGGCCCCACCTTGTCCCAATAGCGCGAGAAACGCTTGAGGCGCTTGGGGTTGACCTCGATATCCACCAGCGTAGGTTCCGGATGCCAGGTCGGAGAGAACGGCGTCAGCACGTTTTTCAGCTCCTGGTTAGGCGTATCCTGCGTCTCGATGCGGCCGACTTCACGCTGCATCAGCACCTCGCGCGTATCACCGACCCAGACCTCTACATTCGGCATTTCACTGAGGCAATCGGCCATGAACTGCAAGCGATGGATAGCCCAATGGGCATAGACGTTGTCATCAAAAATGAATATCTTGGTGAACGGACGGCGCATGAGCGGATGTGCCGGTGACAGCATCTCGTCATGCACCAGCAGAGCGAAAGCATTCAAACCCTGAACAACCGGCATCACCGGCCGCACCGGCGGGTATTGCACCGGTTGCACCGAAAGCGTGTCGCCGAACAGATGATCATGCAGATTCTCGTAACTGTCGTCGAAAGGGCATTGCACCTTGCAGCCGGTGCAATATTTCTCGCCGGTATGGCGTGCCAGGTTTTCCTTGTCGAAATAATAGGGCTTGGAACTGAATAGCGACGCTACCCATTGCCAGGAAAGATGGTTAGAAGCCTTGTCGCCATCCAGCAGACTGGCCTCAAACCAGTCGGCAGCCTCACGCCAGTTGGTCTTGCGCCAGTGCAGCACATAGGCGGCGAACCACAGGCGCGCGTGATTGTGCACATAGCCTTCCTGTAACAAATCCTTGATAAAGCCATCCATGCACGGCAGGCCGGTCTTGCCCTTGCGGATGTCGTCAGCCAGCGGACGGCGGCCTATCGCCACCTTCGGCGTTTCCATATCCGCAAGAATCTCATCGCCTTTCAGATACCACACCTGACGCCAATATTCGCGCCAGGCCAGTTGCATGATCAGTTTGGCGCCATGGTCGCCGGATTGGGATTTGACATGGTCGACGGTCTCGGCCAGCGTGATACAGCCGTGACGCAGGTAAGGCGAGAGCCGGGTCACCGCGCCATTGAGAAAATTGCGATTGCGGCCATAGGTCAGCGCATCGACCTCATGCAAACGCTTGAGAGCCGCAGCCCGGCCACCGACCCAGTCATCGGTCAGGTCAGCGCCCGGATTTTGCGGAAACATGCGCCGCATGTAATGCAGGCGCTCCTGGCGATCTTGCGGAATCATCAATTTGCGCGGCTTGGTCATGGTATCCGGATTTCCTCTGGCTCTAGGTCTGTGCTCGATGACACCCGGGTTTTATTCTTGTTGGCCGGACGACAGATTCATATCGCGTCCCGGGTTGCCGATTGTTTTCCAATGGACAATTCTACTCCCGATAAGCCGGGCTTCCGTAACCAGATAGGCGGCGAAACTGACGGATTTTGTCAACGCAACCACTAGTGCCGGATTTCACGAATCTTCTACAACATAGCGCTCCTGCCGGGCCAGTTTGCAGTTCAAGCGCTGTAATGCACAAGCTGCTTATGCAACGCTATTTTCTGCTAGCATAGTGCAACTAAAAACAAACAGCACAACTAAAAACAAGAGGGTACAGACATGATTGAACCGATCTGGCTTTGGGGCATCCTGGGGTTGATGCTGGTGGCGATGGAGATGATGAACGAGACGTTCTATATCCTCTGGTTCGGTATCGCCGCTCTGATCGTCAGCGTCTGCCTCTACTTTTTCCCGGAACTGCACGCTGGCTGGCAGTTCCTCATCTTCGCCATTTTCTCCCTCGGCTCGCTGGCGATCTGGAAAATCTATTACCGCAAGTCACCGGACCTCGACCTCAAGGTCGGTCAATCGCAGGGCGATGAAGTCGGCCGCATCGGCACCATCGTCGAAGCCGTGAACCGCAAACAGAACGGCCGCATTCAGTTTGCCCAAGGCGTCATGGGCAGCAAGGAATGGACTGCAATTTCAGAAGAAGAGCTCGAAATCGGTAGCGAAGCGGAAATCACAGCGGTCGTCGGCAACGCGATGACAGTAAAACGACACATCCCCAGTCACTAAATCAGAAAAGGAAAACCTTCATCATGACCGAATTCATGTTCATCCTCATCATTCCGGCTTTCATCCTCATCTGGAAAGGCATCCGCATCGTGCCGCAGGGCGAGGAATGGGTGGTCGAGCGTCTGGGCAAGTTCAGTGCCGTGCTGAAGCCGGGCCTGTCCGTCATCAACCCCATCTTCAGCAAGGTATCGTACAAGGTCACCACCAAGGACATCATCCTCGATATCCCGGAGCAGGAAGTCATCACCAAGGATAACGCCGTCATCCTCGCCAACGCCGTCGCCTTCATCAAGGTCACCAACATCGAACGCGCAGTCTACGGCATCGACAATTTCGCCGAAGCCATGCGCAACATGGTGCAGACCAGCCTGCGCTCCATCATCGGCGGCATGGACCTCAACCACGCGCTGTCCTCACGCGACCGCATCAAGGCCGAACTGAAGACCGCCGTGGCGGATGAAGCAGCGGATTGGGGCCTGACCGTGAAATCGGTGGAAATCCAGGACATCAAACCCTCGCCTAACATGCAGCAGGCCATGGAACGGCAGGCTGCCGCCGAACGCGAACGCGTCGCCGTGGTGACTCAGGCCGAGGGCGAGAAGCAAGCTTTGATTCTGGACGCCGAAGCCCGGCTGGAAGCCGCACGCCGCGATGCCGAAGCACAGGAAGTCGCCGCCAAGGCATCTGCTGAAGCCATCCGCATGATCTCGGAAGCTGTGAAGGAAAACAACAGTTCCGCCATGTTCCTGCTTGGTGACCGCTACATCCAGACCCTGCAGAAAATGTCCGTATCCGATAACAGCAAGATCGTCGTCATGCCAGGCGACGTCATAGGCGCCGTCAGAAACCTGGTCGGCGGCAAGTAAATCCTCACTTACACAAGGAGCATCGCATGGATAAATCCTTCTGGGGCATTATCATCCTCATCGCCGACATCTACGCCATCATCAAGATCGCGCAGAGTTCCGCCTCGGCCCTGAAAAAGGCGCTGTGGATCGTCGGCGTGCTGCTGTTCCCGGTAATCGGCTTCATCGTCTGGCTGCTGTTGGGGCCGGGCGGCAGAAAATAAACCCGGCATTTCGTCAGCCTGACCGAATCGAAATGGCTGACAACACACCGCAGGCTGGCAGTTGTTTTTATACGAGTAAGGATGACGTATGGCCGTAAAAAAGTTTCTCAAAGACAATTTCGTGCTGGTGATCGGGCTGGCGCTGCCTGCCCTCCTCATGATCGGCTTCATGCTCGCGGCCAGCCTGCCCAGTGTCGTGTCCGACCCGCCGGAATACGATCTCGTTTTCGCCATTCCGGACAACACCAGCCACAACCTGCCGGTATCTCTCAAACTGACCGTCGATAAGGACGGCTCGCTGAAAGCGCAAGTCACCCCCGTGCGCAAGGAAAACTACGGTTACGGCAACTGGAAGAAACTCTACCTGTACGAAGCGCGAACGCAGAAGGTGCGGGAACTGCCTTTACCTTATCCTGCAGACATGGACAAGATCGCAGAGGTCAAGGAATTTGCCGTGGAAGCGACCAAGGGCATAAAACTCGACACCACATCGGAATCGCCGGACGGCTATGCGCTTTCCTATGCCGGCTACAGCCATAGCGGCCTGGTCGGCGAGCTGTTCATGGGCAACCGCTACAACAGCGAACCGCGCCTGCGGAAAGGCAGCAATTCGGTACGACTGGTTTCCGGTAGTGAACGCTCCTATTTCTACTACGGCAACATCGAGTTCATCGGCTGGGTGGTCGGCAAATGACCGCACGGCAGGACGCCCTGGTCGAAGTGGTCGACACCATCCGGCGCCATAACCTCAGCTTGGAGGAAATCACCGAAGCATTGCGTGACGGGCCGGAGATCAAGGAGCAACAATCAAGCGGAATCCTGTCTCGCGTGTTCGGTTATATAGGCGGCATTTTCGTGTTTGCCGGGCTGGCCATTTTTATCGGCATGCAATGGGATGTTCTGGGAACGGCGCAGCGCATCCTGCTGACTCTGGGCAGCGGATTCTGCGTCTTTATCATGGCGCTGGCTTGCACGACCAACGACCGGCTCGAAAAAGCAGCCACGCCATTGTTCCTTGTGGCGGCGCTGCTGGAAGCCACCGGCATCCTGGTCACCCTCAAGGAATTCTCGCTCGGCGGCGACCCGGCCCACGGCCTGCTATTCCTGCATTTCGTCATGGCCCTGCAGCAGGGTTGCGCGTTCATTGCCAGACAGCGCAGCGTGCTCGCGGTCACCACG
>PHCM01000102.1 GCA_002842255.1 Betaproteobacteria bacterium HGW-Betaproteobacteria-2
CCCGCCTCTTTTCCCCGCATTCAGCGACGCATTCTTTCCCGATAATGAATCCATTCTTAATGCAATGGAAATCAGGAGTACAGAATGGCTCAAGCACCTGCCCCAGAAGAAGTTGTGCCAGGGGAAGTCAACCCGGAGAAAAGCTCGAAATCCAGGTTCGTCATGATTATCGTCGTGATACTGGTTCTGCTTGGCGGCGGCGGTGCAGCCTGGTATTTCATGCAGCCACAAGCTGCCGAAAAAGAGCAGAACGAAGTCAAGGAAGAAGCCAAGGCTACAAGTGCTGCTCCGGTCTTTATGACCTTGGAAACATTCACCGTCAATCTGCTGCCCGATCCGGGCGAGCAATATTTGCAAACCGACATTTCATTACAACTCGGTAAAGCTGCCAACGAGGCCTTGATCAAACAATTCATGCCCTTGGTGAAAGCTCAGACCTTGATGATCCTCTCCAGCAAGAGAAGCTCGGAGATCTCGAGCATCGAAGGTAAAAATACCTTGAGTCAGGAAATCGCCGACGACATCAACAAACTTCTTGCCCAATCAAGCAAGGAGCCGGTAGTCAGTGGCGTGTTCTTCACCTCCTTCATCATTCAATAACTTGTAACCAGCGCCGCCATCATGGTCGATAATTTTCTTTCGCAAGATGAAGTCGATGCCCTCCTGAAAGGGGTCACCGGTGAGCAGGACGAGGTCAAGAACGAGATCGACCCGTCCGCGATCCGGGATTACAACCTCGCCACGCAGGAACGGATCGTGCGCGGCAGGTTGCCGACGCTGGAAATCATTAACGAGCGTTTTGCCCGCCTGTTGCGCATCGGGCTGTTCAACTTCCTCAGGCGCACTTCAGAGGTCTCGGTCGGCTCGGTGCGCATCAGCAAATACAGCGACTTCATCCGCAACCTGGTCGTGCCCACCAACCTGAACCTGGTGCAGATTAAGCCTTTCCGCGGTACCGCACTGATGATCTTCGACCCCAATCTGGTGTTTCTGCTGGTGGACAACCTGTTTGGCGGCGACGGCCGCTTTCATACACGGGTCGAAGGCCGCGATTTCACCCAGACGGAACAGCGCATCATCAAGCGCCTGCTGGATATCGTCACAGAAACCTATATGAAATCCTGGGAACCGGTTTACCGGATCGAATGCGAATACGTGCGTTCGGAAATGAACACGCAATTCGCCAATATCGCCACGCCGAATGAGGTCGTGGTTTCGACCACCTTCACGATTGAGCTGGGCGATGTCAGCGGAGAACTGCACTTCTGCATGCCCTACGCCATGATAGAACCGATACGCGACATTCTCAGCTCCAGCCTGCAAGGCGAAGTGCTGGGCGTCGACCGGCGCTGGGTAAGGCTGATGACACAACAGATCCAGGGCGCAGAAGTTGAGCTGGTCACCGACCTGGCCAAAGCCAGAATGACACTGAACGATGTATTGAACATGAAGGTAGGCGACGTGATCCCGCTTTCACTTTCAGAGACGGTCGAGGCCAAGGTCGACAACGTGCCGGTGATGGAATGCAAATACGGAATATTTAACGGGCAATACGCATTACGCGTGGAAAAGCTTTTGCGAGCCAATTCTACGGAATATGTAAAGGGAGAGCAGTATGGCGACTGAAGATGAAATCAACACTGAAACCGCAGTGGAAGATGACTGGGGTGCAGCAATGGCAGAACAGGCTGAAGCTTCTGCAGTGCTACAGGCCAAGCCTGAGAATAGCCAGGTCTTTGCAGAATTCTCCGACCAGAACAAGCTGACCGACACGCAAAACGATATCGACTTCATTCTCGACATCCCGGTACAACTGACCGTTGAGCTTGGCCGCACCAAGATCGCGATCAAGAATCTACTGCAACTGGCTCAGGGATCTGTGGTCGAGCTGGACGGTTTGGCCGGCGAACCGATGGACGTCCTGGTCAATGGCTGCCTGATTGCACAGGGTGAGGTCGTGGTGGTGAATGACAAGTTCGGCATCCGCCTGACCGACATCATCACCCCGGCCGAACGTATCCGCAAACTGAACAAGTAGACAAGAAAATGAGAGCGCGCCGTTTCCCGCACTTTTGCTGCCCGGCTTTCCTGATCAGCCCGGCTTTCATACCTGGCATAGCGAACGCAGCTGAAACTGCCGGCATCTCTGCGGCAGGCAGCGCCGTACAAGTCATCTTCGGCCTGATCATGGTACTGGGCGTCATGATGCTGATTGCCTGGCTATTCAAGCGCTATGCGCCAGGCATAGGCCAGGACAACAGTGTTGCCCGCATCGTTGGCGGCGTCAGTGTCGGCAACCGTGAACGCGTATTGGTCATCGAAGTGACCGACCGCTGGCTGGTGGTTGGTGTCTCACCGAGTCAAGTGACCAGTATCGCCAATCTTGAGGCAGGTCAGGCCACCACCGCACAACTGAATCAACGCTCCTCGGCAACCCACCCATTCGCAAAGTGGCTGACGCAATCCATGAACCGGACGCAGCCGATCAATCCATCTGAAGGTAAATAGCCATGCGTTTCAGCCCACTGCCTCAGTTCACCACGCAAAAAACCCTGACTCGATTTTTACCGGGATTCAGCAAGAATCGCGCAGCCGCACTCAGCCTGGCCATTCTCCTGTCTGCGCTGATGGCGATGCTGTTCTCATTCAATGCAATGGCGGCCGATGCCGGCATCCCGGTCATCAACGCCACCCCCACCGCAGGTGGGGGTCAGAATTACACGCTGAGTTTACAGACCCTGCTGCTGCTGACCTCGCTGACTTTCCTGCCCGCCTTGTTACTGATGATGACCGGCTTTACGCGCATCATTATCGTCCTGTCCTTGCTCAGGCAGGCGCTCGGCACGCAATCCACGCCACCCGGCCAGGTCCTGATCGGACTCGCTTTGTTCCTGACCTTTTTTGTCATGGGCCCGGTCTTCGACAAAATATACGCCGATGCTTACCAGCCATTTGCCGAGAACAGGATCACCATGCAGGAAGCCATGGAAAACGGTGCCCAACCGCTCAAGGCTTTCATGTTGAAGCAAACGCGCGAAGCCGACCTGGCATTGTTCATCAAGATGTCGCAAAGCGAGGCGCCGGAGACCGCAGAGGATGTTTCCCTGCGCGTACTGATTCCCGCCTTCATGACGAGCGAACTGAAGACCGCGTTCCAGATCGGCTTTGCCATTTTCATCCCGTTCCTCATCATCGACATGGTGGTCGCCAGCGTATTGATGGCGATGGGCATGATGATGGTATCGCCGGTGATTGTCGCGCTGCCGTTCAAGCTGATGTTGTTCGTCCTGGTTGATGGCTGGCAGCTGATTCTGGGCTCGCTCGCGCAGAGTTTCTATTAGCGCCGGATAAGAAGGAGGACAAGCTCATGAATCCGGAAAGCGTCATGGATATCGGCCGCCAGGCGATCTATATCACCATCATCGTCGCCTCTCCCATGCTGTTGACCGCATTGATCGTCGGCCTGGTCGTGAGTATTTTTCAGGCAGCAACGCAGATCAACGAAACCACCCTGTCCTTCATCCCGAAGCTGTTCGGCATTCTCGCGGTGCTGGGCATTGCCGGCCCATGGATGCTCACGGTGATGACTGACTATATGCGACAGGTATTGACCAACGTACCGATGATCGCAGGTTAAACGGGAAACCTCGGGCGTGTTTCCGTCTCCACACATCAACCCGCAGCATCATGATCTCCATTAGCACCGACATGCTGCAGGCCTGGATCAGCGGCCTGCTATGGCCGCTGACCAGAATCCTAGGCATGATTGCGGTCGCCCCGATTTTCGGCCACAGATCCCTGCCTGCAAGATTCAAGGTCGCACTGGGGGTTTTCATCACCCTGGCGATCATGCCCGGCTTGCCGCCCATGCCGACCGCCGACATGTTCTCGATTCAGGGAGTTGCCATTCTCATTCAGCAACTGCTGATCGGCGTCGCCATCGGCTTCACCATGCGCATTGCATTTGCTGCCGTGGATATGGCCGGCCACTTCTGCGCGATGTCCATGGGCCTCGGTTTTGCAACCTTCTTCGACCCTCAATCAAGCGGGCAAACCACGGCAGTTACACAATTGTTCGTGGTACTCGCCATGCTGTTCTTCCTGAGCATGAACGGCCATCTGATCCTGATCATGGCCGTCACCGAAAGCTTCATGACCATCCCGGTCTCGCTGGGCCCGGAAACCGGAATCAACTTCGTCAGGATCGTCACCTGGGGCGAACACATTTTCAGTGCAGGGCTGCAACTGGCGCTCCCCGTGATTGCGGCACTGCTCATTGCCAACCTTGCACTCGGCATCCTCAGCCGCACCGCCCCCCAACTCAACCTGTTCGGTATCGGCTTCCCGATCACCATCAGCATCGGCCTGATTGTCATCGCACTGGCTTTCCCGAGAATGACCGTGCCGCTGGAACGTCTGATCAGCGATAGCTTCAACACCATCGATCAGCTCTCGATGCCATCCCCTCCCTTGCCGCTGCCGCAATAAATCAACTGCGGAATCGGGCCAAAAAAGACAATTATATACTTGAGAAACCCATGATAAGATGACAGTCGCAACATTGCGGTTAACCATCAACTATGGGGGTGCGAAATGATCAACTCTGGCAAGTGTCCTAAGTGCGATAAAGTTGTCTCATCAGTTACCATTGAAGATATTGATGTCAAGGTTCGATTTCAGAGCGCGTGGCACGGCATAAGCTACTGTTGTCCCTACTGCAAGGCAATTCTGGGTGTTGGGATTGATCCAGTGGCTCTAAAGACAGATACTGTGAATGCTGTTCTACAAGGTCTGGGGCGCTAAATGCAGTTATAGCTTCTTTATTGCGAATATCTATGTTCAACATAGTGGCTCTGCCTAAATAAAAAAACCGGCTATTGACCGGTTTTCTTTTCTTGCTTTTTTGGTTCTGGTTTTGGCGGTGGTGTTGATAGCATTCGACGCAAAACATCATCAAATTGATGGTCTTTAGGCGACAAATTAGTATCTTCTTTTAATTTATTTTCCATCATGTGTAAAAAGCTCGTCTTGCTGTCCCTTGGTCGGTGGTCTGCAAATGATCAATTGATATTTACCAGCAACAATCCCGGACATCTTTGTCATTCCTAAATCATTTTTCTTGGGCTTATTTTCTGAATCAAAGGTAATCAGTTTAATTTCCCGCTTTGAAACAGTCTGAGCAGCTATTGCCGATGCCACATGTATTGCATCAGGAGCCGATGGATATAGATCAACCCCATCGTCGCGTATTGGATTTAACTTGTAATAGCTTCTAATATTTGATGCCACTGTACAAACTTGCACGGTGGCATCAATAAATTGGAAGTTGGATCGTGTATACATACTTCTAAAACGCGCTGCCTGCTCGTCTGTTAACCTACTCTCAAAAATTTCTGTCACAGCAATCGCGGACGTTACAAGACCAACAGCCCCCATATCAAACTTCCTCGCTTGATTCTGCAAATACGTTTGCTCACCAGGAAGATGATCTTCGTTTTTAAGCAATGCCAAGAAGGCGCAACTATCCCAATATTCTATTTCAATGCCATCCATCTCTTAAACTCTTAATCAATTCAACAGACGGCTGATCTTTGTCAGACTTTTCTACGATCCCAATTAATCCAGCCAAAGACTGGAGCTGATCATCAGTTTCATTTATTTCAATAGATTGAACATATACTTCACTCGGGAAAAATTCGCCCTCTAAATATTTCAAATTCCCCGACACGATTACATTTTGTTCAACAGCTTTGGATGCTTGCTCTCTATGCGAATCATCAAAAATACATTTCACCCGCTCGCCAATCAGCGGATATACGTAGAAGAATTTTTCCTTACCATGCCCATGGTAAATTTCCATCCGTCCTTTGATCGTTCCCACAGAGGAATATTGTTTGGCTAATAAAGCTCTAAGATTCTCCTGA
>PHCM01000103.1 GCA_002842255.1 Betaproteobacteria bacterium HGW-Betaproteobacteria-2
TGCCAAAGATGATGGAACAGGACTGGCTGCGCCAATGCCAGGAATTGCAGAATCCAGACACCCCCCCAACCGAGGAAACCGGCACCCAATACAACCTGGTCGTGCCGAGATCTGCCTGCCCCAACTGCGGCCATAAAATCACGGCGCTGGAAAATATCCCGGTCATCAGTTATCTGTTTCTACGCGGCAAATGTGCCGGCTGCAAAACGCCCATCAGCATTCGCTACCCCCTGATCGAAACGATTACCGGCATTCTGGCAGGCGTCATTGCCTGGAAATTCGGCGTATCCGGCATGGCCGTAGCGGCGCTTATCTTTGCCTTTGCATTGATTGCACTGACTTTCATCGACTTCGACACCCAGCTATTACCAGACGACATCACACTCCCTTTGCTCTGGCTCGGGCTGCTATTCAATATCGGCGGTGGCTTCACCGACCTGCAATCGGCCGTCATCGGCGCCATCGCAGGCTATCTGGTGCTTTGGAGCATTTACTGGCTGTTCAAGCTCGTCACCGGCAAGGAAGGCATGGGGTATGGCGACTTCAAATTACTGGCAGCCATCGGCGCCTGGTTCGGCTGGCAGCTACTGCCCGCCGTTATCCTGCTTTCGTCAGTCGTCGGCTCCATCATCGGTATCGGTTTGATGATCCTTGCCAAACGCGGACGTGAGGTACCGATACCTTTCGGCCCGTATCTGGCACTAGGCGGTATCGCCGCCCTGTTTTGGGGCCCGCAACTCGCTCACCTGTATCTGGCAGGTTGAAACGCCCATGTTTCTGGTTGGACTGACAGGCGGAATCGGCAGCGGCAAAAGCGAAGCTGCGCGCGTCTTCAGGGAACTGGGGGTGCCGGTGATCGATACGGATGCGATTGCGCATGAACTGACGGCAAGCGGCCAACCCGTCCTGAAAAAAATCATCGCGCAGTTTGGCAATACTTACATGCTCACAGACCAGAGCCTGGACCGCGCGGCATTGAGAAAAAAAGTATTTGCCGACAAGGAAGCGCGCCAGCAGCTTGAGTCGATTCTGCATCCGGCGATTTACGACGCCGTACTGCAGGCTATCCAGCAGCATTCTGACGCACCCTATCAGATAATCGCCGTACCTCTGCTGTTTGAAAGCGAGCGTTACCAGAAACTGGTGAACCGCACGCTATTGATCGATTGCGATGAAAATCTGCAAATCAGCCGCACCACTGCGCGCAGCGGATTAAGCCGGGCCGAGGTCGAGGCCATCATGCGCGCACAAATGCCGCGGGCTGAACGTCTGCGCAAAGCCGATGACATCATCAGCAACAACGGGAACCTGACAAATTTGCGCCAAAAAATTGAAGATATTCATAAAAATTATATGCAGGCTTGCATAGTTAATGAATAAATCCCATAATCGGCTGCAACCTTTTCCCATCACATACGCCGCCGCATAAAGTCCGTGCCCAGTTACGATTATCCCTTCAATGAACGTATCCGGACGCTGTTGCGTATCGAAGACCTGTTCCTCAAAGTCATGCACCATATCGATGGTGACAGCGAATTCAATCACCACTGTACACTGATCACGTTGTTCCAGATCCTGGATGTCATCGACCGCGCCGAACTCAAGGCTGACCTGCTGCAGGAACTGGACCGGCAGAAACTCGTCATGAACAGCCTGCGCGGCCATCCAACCATTTCCGAGTCGTTGCTCAACGAAGTCATTGAAGAAATCGAAACCACTGCCCTGGCCTTGCGCTCAAACGCCTCCAAACTGGGCCAGCCCCTGCGCGATAACGAATGGCTGATGAGCATCAAGCAGCGTGCCGCCATTCCCGGCGGCATCTGTGAGTTCGACGTACCTTCCTATCATTTCTGGCTAGGCCTGGATGCCGACAGACGCAATCAGGATCTGCACAACTGGCTACAGCCGCTGAAATCCATTCATTCCGCCGTGCGCATCATCCTGCATATTCTTCGCGGCAGCGGTGCCAGAACCCATCTGGTTGCCAGCGGCGGTGTCTTTCAGCAGATGCTGGGCGGCGCAAAGCCGGCGCAGATGGTACGCATCGAGGTCGCAGACGATCTCAACTGTTTCCCCGAAGTCAGTGCCAACAAGTACGCCATCAACATCCGCTTCAACAGCCTGGAATCCAATCAGCGCCCCAAATCCTGCGATTTTGATGTGCCCTTCGCACTGACCTTATGTAATCTGTAGAAAGAATTGGCTATGGCAACCGATAGAAAACGTCTGGTCGCTTGTCCGCAATGCAAGGAATTATCGGAATACAGTACGGAGAACAAATACCGCCCCTTCTGTTCCGAACGTTGCAAACTAATCGATCTCGGTCAATGGGCGAGTGAGAATTACCGCATCCCGGAACAGGCCAAGCCGGAAGACCTCGACAGCGAGCTTGCTGACCATTAATCACTGAAAGAAGACCGTCATCATGAAGATTTTCCGCAGCCTCTGTTTCACGCTTTTCTTCGTACTCGCCGCCTGCGCACAGGCCGATAACGACATATCCATCAGCGATGCCTGGGCCCGGGCCACAGCACCCGGCCAGAAAGTGGCAGCCGCCTACATGAACCTGAGCAGCAAGCAGGGCGCAGCACTGATCCGCGCGGAATGCGATCTCGCCGGCAGTGTCGAGATCCACAGCATGACGATGGAAAACGATGTAATGAAAATGCGCATGCTGGAAGAACTGGCACTGCCCGCCGGCAAAACCGTCAGCCTTGCGCCCGGCGGTTTTCACCTGATGCTATTCAACCTCAAGCATCCGCTGGACGCCGGCAAGGAAGCGAAATTCACGCTGCATTTCAGGACGGATGCAGGCGAGGAAAAGAGCATCGACGTCACGATGCCGATCAAGACCAGCGCCAATTAATACCAGATTCAAGGCAAAATCCCGCCAAAAAAACAATGCCAAGTTAACTGGTATGGAAACCCAGCAGATATTGCTTGCTGCCGAAACGGGTTCTGGTCTCCAGCCGCATCAGCCAGTCAGCGCGCCCTCGCACGCACAAGGGCAAGGTGACTTCTGCCACCCATAGCCCTTCGGATTTTCTGATGAGCCGATAGCGGTTAAGCCCCATGTCCATGCCTTCCATGGCAAAACTGGCATAGACCTCGGTAACATCCGCCAGCCCGGCCTCATCCGATTCCACCCTCAACTCGAACGGCTTGAGTATCTGCGGTTGCTGGCCGGCCCTGACGGTCAGCCCGTCGACTGTGCAGCCGCGACTTATCTCGGGGCACTCGATTGAGACGAGTGACTTTTCTGCACAGCCCGCCATGCAGAACAGCGCCATCAGTCCGAGCACCAGCGGTTTCCACAACTTCATGATGTCCAGACTCCTCTTTGCATGGCAATACCGTGCGCACCATGCTGCCAGGCAGTTGCAAGATCGACAGGCTGCATGCCCCCCATGGCGAACACCGGTAGCGGATAATCCAGAATGGTCGCTTCAAACTGCCGCCAACCCAGACTGGCCGCTTCCGGATGACTACGGGTAGGCAACACCGGAGACAAAGTGACAAAGTCCAGACCAAGGCTTGCCGCCTTGTCCAGTTCAGTGCGATTGTGACAGGAGGCACCGACCCACATGTTGTCCGGCCGCTGCACCATGTCCATCAATTGTCCCGATGTCAGGTGCACGCCGTCTGCCCCCAGCTCTGCCGCCAGCTCGGTATGCGAATTGAGCAGCACTTTCGCGGAATAGGGGCGGCACATTTCAATGATGCGCCGTGCGAATGACCGCAGCACATCTGCCGCCAGTTGCTTCTCCCGCACCTGGATCAACCGCAGGCCGCTATCGAGGGCCCGTTGCAACTGCTCAAGGAAAACGGCTTCCGTGGTTTCTGCAAGATTGCTGATGGCATAACGCGTCGGCAATATCAGCGCCCTCAGCACCGGCGTATTGGCCGGCAACATCGGTTCGACCGCCAGCCGGTCCGGATACTGCCAACTCAACTGCTGCCCTTCCTTGCCATGTGGTTCTGCCGACCATAGCCTTACCATGAAGAAGTGCAGTTTCACGGTTTTTTCCGGGTATTCGAAACTGCGTGCCAGCCAGGGCGTTGCCTCGATGGCTTCCGTCCCCAGCTCTTCGTGCAATTCCCGCTGCAGCGCCTGCAAGGCAGTTTCACCCTCTTCGATCTTGCCGCCCGGGAACTCCCACCAGCCAGCCCAGGGCTTGCCCTCCGGGCGCTGCCCCAGCAGTACCTGACCATCAGGCCGTTGCAGCACGGCAACGGCTGCATGGATAACCTTGCCAGCTGACATCGCCTATTTTTTCTTTACCTGCGCAAGACCAAGCCTGCCGGCGTAATCGCGCGCGAACTGGTAAGCCACCCTGCCGCTACGCGCCCCGCGTTCCAGCGAGAACTGCAGGGCGGCACGTCGCACATCTTCATCCCAATGCGACTCGCCATGATCGGCGAGCCAAGCGCGGGCGATCTGCAGGTATTCTTCCTGATCGAAGGCATAGAACGACAACCAGAGGCCGAAGCGTTCGGAGAGCGATATTTTTTCTTCCGTGCTGTCGCCGGGCCGAATCTCGTCGCCGATGTACTGCGTCTCGAGATTTTCGTTCATGTACTCCGGCAACAGGTGGCGGCGGTTGGAAGTCGCATAGACCAGCACATTGTCGGATGTAGCTGCCAGCGTGCCATCCAGCACCACCTTCAGCGCCTTGTAGCCGGACTCACCGGCTTCAAACGAGAGGTCATCGCAGAACACTATAAATCGCTCCGGCCGGACCCTGATGAGTTCCACGATTTCCGGCAAGGCATGCAGATCCTGTTTCTCGACCTCCACCAGACGCAGCCCCTGCCCGCTGAACTCGGTCAGCAGCGCCTTTACCAGAGAGGATTTTCCGGTCCCGCGCGCTCCGGTCAGCAGCACGTTATTGGCCGGCAAGCCGCGCAGGAACTGCTCGGTGTTCCTGACGATGATCGCTTTCTGATCGTCCAGATGATGCAGTTCAGCAAGGCCGATGCGATGCGGATGAGCAACTGCCTGCAGAAAACCACGGCCATGCACGTGCTGCCAGCGCCAAGCCATGGCCGACCAGTCTGCTGCCGGCGTCGGTGCCGGTAGCAGGCTTTCCAGCCGGCCCAGTATTGCCTCAGCCTTGCCCAGCAGATGCTCGAATTCAGCCATGGCTAAGAGCGGTAATCCGCATTGATCCTGACGTAGTCGTAGGAAAAGTCGCAGGTCCAGATCGTCACTTCCGCCGGACCCCGATCCTGTTCCACGCGCACCGTGATCTCCGGCTCCTGCATGACGGCGGCACCCTGCGCTTCCTCGTAACTCGCTGCCCGGCCGCCATGTTCCGCCACCAGATATTCACCCAGATAAAGCCTCAGCGCATTGACATCCAGATCTTCCACGCCCGCGTAACCGATAGCTGCCAGAATGCGGCCCAGATTCGGGTCGGAAGCGAAAAAGGCGGTCTTGATCAGCGGCGAATGGGCGATGGCATAGGCGATCTTGCGGCATTCCGCCTCATCGCGGCCGCCGCTCACCTGCACGGTCATGAACTTGGTAGCCCCCTCGCCGTCGCGCACGATGGCTTGCGCCAGCTCGATCGCCACTTCGGTGATCGCCGCACGCAATATCTCGAAACCGGCATCCGTCTCGGATATCTGCGGCAGTTGGCTTTGGCCGGTGGCAATCAGTATCAGCGCATCATTGGTCGAAGTATCGCCATCCACCGTGATGCAATTGAAGGAACGATTCACCGCATGGCGGATGATGCTTTCCAGCGCCACCTGGCTGACAGCAGCATCCGTCGCAATATAGCCGAGCATGGTCGCCATGTTCGGGTGAATCATGCCGGAACCCTTGGAGATTCCGGTGATGGTCAACGTCTTGCCGTCGATAATGATTTGGCGAGAAGCTCCCTTGGCGACAATGTCCGTCGTCA
>PHCM01000104.1 GCA_002842255.1 Betaproteobacteria bacterium HGW-Betaproteobacteria-2
CCGTCTTTTGCGCATGGTTGATCTTTTTCAGCTGTCTCGCGAGGCTGCAGCTGCGCCATTCGATCTATCGTTGGCAGATGCCGGTCAACTGCATGATCTTCGTGTCGTCCGGGCTGTACCCAATAAGCGACTGGTGTGCCGCGGAGTCTGGAACAGCCAGCCGGTCTACGCAAAGATATTCATAGGGCCACAGGCGCAGCGCTATGCTGCGCGCGACGCGGAAGGGGTTGGCAGGCTGACCAGGGCTGGTATCGCGACCCCCGCCTTGCTGCACTCTGCGGATATAGCCGAATCGAATGATGCTGCCGGCCGGGTGCTGATATATGCTGCGGTCGATGATGCAGTGAATGCGGAGCAGGCCTGGCAACAGTGTGCCGATGAGCAAAGGTTGGACCTGGCCTTGAAGCTGGTCGCAGAAGTCGCGGCTCACCATCATGCCGGCCTCATGCAGACTGACCTCTACCTGAAGAATTTTCTAGTGCAGGGCGAGAAGCTCTACACGCTGGATGGCGATGCCATCAAGTCTTTGCCGCAGTTTTTCACAAGGCGGACGGCACTCGGCAATCTGGCCCTGTTGCTGTCCAAATTCGATGTACTCGAAATCCAGGCCTGGCTGCCGGCTTTGTTGCAGGCGTATGCTGACGGCCGTGGTTGGCAGAGTTGCCCCGATGAGCAGTGGATGCAATCGCGCATCGCGCATTGCAGACGGCGCGCCGTACGATCCTATGCTGAAAAGAAGGTCTTGAGGCAATGTACGGATGTCATGGTTGCCCGCAGTTGGCGCCATTTTCTGGCCATGTCGCGGCAAAATCCCAACGCGCCATTGCAACAGATGTTGCTAGCCATGCCTGATGCACTGATCGACGATATCAGCCGACAACGCCTGAAGAGCGGTAATACCTGTACCGTGGCGCTGGCAGAAATCAATGGCCGAAAGTTAGTCGTAAAACGGTACAATATCAAAAGTTTTTGGCACCTGTTGGGCCGATTCTGGCGTTCGAGCAGGGCAGCCGATTCATGGGTCAATGCCCACCGGCTGCTGATGTACGGCATTGCCACGCCAGCGTCTGTTGCATTGCTTGAGCAGAGGTTCGGGCCGTTGCGGGGCAGGGCATACTTTGTCGCCGAATACACATCTGCGCCGGATATTGCGCAGTGGCTGCAATCAACTTCTGTCGCGGATGATCAGAAAAAATCGGCACTGGAGGCGCTGGCCGGGCTCATGTACAAGTTGATGTTGCTGCAGATTGCACATGGCGATCTCAAGGCGAGCAATATCCATGTTGACGACAATCAGCCCGTGCTGATCGATCTCGATAGTTTGCGCGAATTTCGATGCAAGGCCTGGTTCGAAACGAGCCATGTACGCGACCTGAAGCGCTTGTTGCGGAACTGGCAGGATCAGCCGGACGTGCAGCAGTCGCTGATGGCGGCCTTGCAAAAAACATATGGCGACCATCCCCTGCTGGCCAAGGCGCTATCAGCTTGAGTTATCGGCTTGATCTATACGCATGAACAGTGGTTTGAATTTATTTGAAGAAGTCAGTGAGTCCTGAAGCATGATTATTCTAGGTTTATCCGGTGCACTGGGGCACGACGCCTCGGCCGCGATTCTGGTTGATGGCAAGATCGTTGCCGCAGCAGAAGAAGAGCGCTTTATCCGCGACAAACATGCCAAAAACCTCTTTCCCTACGAGGCAGCCAAATACTGCATGAAGGAAGCCGGTGTGCGCCCTGACCAGGTAGACATCGTGACTTTCCCTTATGGTGAAATTCCCATCAGCTCTGCGGCACGCTGGCACTATGCCAAGCGTCACTGGTATGCGCCGGATCGCGCGCTGGATGCCATATTCAACGGCAACCGCCGGTTCCGCCGCAATCGCGACAAGGCTTTGGTCCTGATGGCCGAGCTTGGCCTGAGCAAGGCCAGGTATGTGCCGGTCGAGCATCACATGGCACATGCCAGTTCCGCCTATCACCTGAGTGGTTTCAAGGAAAAGACCGCCATCGTCGGCATCGACGGCAAGGGCGAATATGCCACGACCTTTTTCGGCTATGGCGAAAACGGCAAGATCCACAAGATCAAGGAGTTCTACGATCCTGATTCGCTTGGTGGCATGTACGGTGCGATTACCGAGTATCTTGGCTTCGAGATGCTGGATGGTGAATTCAAGGTCATGGGCATGGCACCTTATGGCAACGCCAGCAAATATGACTTGTCGCGCCTGGTGCAATTCAAGGATGGCGACCTGCGTGTCAACACTAAACTGGTCAATGTGGTGGGCCTGCGCCGCTACAAGGAAAACGGCAAGGGCTATTACTTTACGCCCGAACTGATCGAATGGCTCGGCCCCAAGCGTCACGGCGACGAGATTGACGACCCCTACATCCATTACGCGGCTTCGGTGCAGCAGCTGCTGGAAGACGTGGCGCTGGAGATGATCGATTATTACGTCGGCGACATTATCCGCGAGACCGGGCGCATCGCCATGGCGGGCGGTGTGGCGCTCAATGTCAAGCTGAACCAGCGCATCATCAATATGCCGGGCGTCAAGGAGTTGTTTGTGCAACCGGCCTCCGGCGATGCCGGCACCTCGCTGGGCGCTGCTACCTTTGTCGCCGCACAGATGGGCGAGCAGGTTGAGCCTCTGCAGCACGCCTATCTTGGCCCTGCCTTTACGACCGAAGAATGTCTGGCAGCCTGCGAAGTGCATCCGGCCAAGCCCAAATTCACCCGAGTCGAGAATGCGCCGGAAAAGGCAGCCGAGATCCTGGCGAACGGCAATCCGCTGGCCTGGTTTCAGGGACGCATGGAATTCGGCCCGCGTGCCCTGGGATGCCGCAGTATCCTTGGCGATCCCAGTCATTCCGGCGTAGCAGATCGCATCAACGCGCAGATCAAATATCGCGAACGCTGGCGTCCGTTCTGTCCCAGCATGCTGGATAGGGTGGCTGAGGATATCCTGCAGACGGATCATCCTGCACCCTATATGACATTTACATTCGATGTTGCAGAGCACTGGAAGTCACGCATTCCCGAAGTGGTCCATGAGGACGGCACGGCGCGTGCGCAGGTGGTGACCAAGGCGACCAACCCGCGTTATTATGCGCTGATTGAGGAATTGGAAAGATTGCGCAACGTGCCCGTCGTGCTGAACACCTCGCTCAATAGAAGAGGCGAACCCATGATCTGCAGTCCGACTGACGCGCTTAACATGTTCTATGGTTGTGACCTGGAATATTTGATGATGGAAGACGTGCTGGTGACCAAAACCTGACCATCATCAGGTCGTCAGAACAGAAAATTTTTCTTGACAATTCGGGGTGTTTTTGCGGTGCAGCCCCGATTTGACCGTATCCCGGCATAGCTGCATAATCGGGCTCTAGTTAAAGATATTCGGCGGTTGTTATGAAACAGTCCTTGATTGAAATTACCCAAAGAATCAGAGAACGTAGTTCCCTGACCAGGCAAGCATATCTGCAGCGAATGGAGCAGACTATTGCCCGTCCGCGTGGCGCGGATCGTATGGGTTGTGCCAATGTGGCACATGCTTTCGCCGCAATGCCGAGCAATGACAAATTGCGCGTTGTGGCTGAACGTGCGCCACACATCGGCGTCGTCACGGCTTACAACGATATGTTGTCGGCGCACCAGCCGTACGAAAGGTTTCCGGACATCATCCGCGACGAAGCGGCCAGGCACGGCGCTACGGTTCAGGTTGCCGGCGGCGTTCCTGCCATGTGCGATGGCGTCACGCAAGGCGAGCCCGGTATGGAGCTCAGTCTGTTCTCGCGTGACAACATTGCCATGGGTACGGCTATCGCACTCTCGCATGATGTGTTCGATGCGGCGTTGTTGCTAGGCGTGTGTGACAAGATCGTTCCAGGTCTGCTAATCGGCGCACTGCATTTCGGTCATTTGCCTTGTGTTTTTGTGCCAGCCGGCCCGATGGCAAGCAGTAATATGAGTCACGGTGAAAAATCGACCGTGCGTGAGCACTTCGCGCGTGGCATTGTAGGCCGCGGCGAATTGCTGGCTGCGGAATCTGCCGCCTATCACGGGATTGGCACCTGTACTTTCTACGGCACAGCCAATAGCAATCAAATGCTGCTGGAAGCCATGGGCTTGCATGTGCCTGGTGCTGCGTTCATCCATCCAGCTTCCGGCTTGCGTGAAGAGTTGACTCGCGAATCGGTGCGTACCGTACTTTCCATTACTGCTGGCCAGCACCGATTTACACCAATTGGCCGTATGGTCGATCCACGCGTTATCGTTAACGCCATGGTGGCACTGATTGCCACCGGCGGCTCCACCAATCACCTGATTCATTGGGTTGCGGTTGCCCGTGCTGCCGGTATCATCATCGACTGGACGGATTGTTCAGAACTGTCACAGACAACGCCATTACTTTCACGTGTCTATCCGAACGGCAGCGCCGATGTGAACGAGTTCCAGGCTGCTGGTGGTCCTTCGTTCATCATCCGTGAATTGATTGAAGGTGGTTACATGCACCCGGATGTTGGCACCGTGGCCGAAGGTGGTCTGCGTGAATACGGCAAGGTGCCAGAGTTGGTGCGTGACCGTCTGGTCTGGCGCGACCTGCCGAAGAAGACGCAGAACGACAAGGTTGTCCGCAATGCGGATACCCCATTCAGTGAAACCGGCGGTCTGAAGTTGTTGACCGGCAACCTCGGTCGTTCCGTCATCGAGGTCTCTGCCGTGCCGATCGACCGCCACATCATTGAAGCACCGGCAATCGTTTTCACGACACAGCAGGAACTTTTGGCTGCCTTCAAGGCCGGCAAGCTGGAACGTGATTTTGTCGCAGTTGTGCGCTTCCAGGGCCCTGCCGCCTGCGGCATGCCGGAACTGCACAAGTTGACGCCGCCACTGGCCGCGCTGCAGGGTAAGGGCTTCAAGGTCGCGATCGTGACCGATGGCCGTATGAGCGGCGCGTCCGGTAAAGTACCTGCCGCCATCCACCTTAGCCCGGAAGCACTGCAGCAAGGTCCGATCGCCAAGGTCAAGACTGGCGACATCATTCGTCTGGATGCCATTGAGGGCACTTTGAACGTGCTGCTGGATGAGGAAACCTGGGCTGCACGTCCTTGTGCCATGCTGACTGAGTCGCAGGAAATGGAGAACTCTCACGGCATGGGTCGTGAACTGTTCGGCGGCATGCGCAAAAATGTGAAGACAGCCGAAGAAGGCGCCATTACCTGGCTTTGACCAATCCAGAATCAGGCAATAACTGCGTTTCCCTCGCTTGCCGTACTTGATGTACTGTCTGCGCTCAGGTGCCTTGTTCTTGCCTGATTCTGAACTGGTCGGTTTGACGCCACAAACCTACGGAACATAACTGCCGAGAAGTGTAGATATACAGCGAAGTTGTGACAACGAAGTTGCAGTGGAGACTAACCTTTAGGTTATGTCGGAACTAAAAAACTGCGCAACACACAATTAGCTCGCGTATCCATTAAATCAGCGCTTCCTTGAAGCATTCAAGAATATGATTCAATTGAAAGAGACTAGTTAGTATGAATACATTAGATTTGGCCAACCACGGTCCGGTGATTCCGGTCATTGTCATCAACAAGGTGGAAGATGCCGTGCCAATGGCAGAAGCCTTGCTGGAAGGCGGTATCA
The DNA here is from genome assembly GCA_002842255.1 of Betaproteobacteria bacterium HGW-Betaproteobacteria-2. Classification (GTDB taxonomy): domain Bacteria; phylum Pseudomonadota; class Gammaproteobacteria; order Burkholderiales; family Methylophilaceae; genus UBA6140. Next base: position 5,648 of record PHCM01000104.1, read on the forward strand.
AGGTGTTGGAAGTGACACTGCGTACTTCCTGCGCGTTGCAGGCAATGGAAGCGATCGCCAAGGCGGTGCCCGATGCCATTCTGGGTTCCGGTTCCGTGCGCAACATCAAGGATGCGCAGGCTTCAAAAGATGTTGGTTGTAAGTTCGCGGTAAGTCCGGGCTACACTAGTGAGTTGGGTCGTGCCGCTCG
>PHCM01000105.1 GCA_002842255.1 Betaproteobacteria bacterium HGW-Betaproteobacteria-2
TCAGTTCAGTTGGCACTGTGATTACACCGGGCCGGGTGACTTATGAGACCGAGCTGCGGGATATTGGCAATACGCTGAATATCGTGCCCAAGATCAATGCCGATGGCACGGTAACGCTTTCCATCCAGCAGGATGTTTCCAGTGTGCTGCCGGGTGCCATTTCCCTGCCTCCAATCACCATCGGCAATACGATACAGTCCTTCAATATCGATTCGGTCAAGGTGGCCAATATCGAAGGCATCGTTGTGGCCAAGGATGGCCTGACGGTCGCTATCGGCGGGCTGATCAGCAACTCGTCATCCTATAACGAAACCAAGGTGCCGCTGCTGGGTGACATTCCGCTGGTCGGCGAATTGTTTAAGAAGAAGGACAAAACCAACACCAAGAGCGAGATGATCCTGCTCATTACACCACGCATCATCAAGAACCCGAGCGACGGTGAAATGGTGACGGCGGATACCATGGATGAGGTGTCTGACCAGGCTTGGTAGATGATGATTGTTATTGTGGAAACGTTTTAAATAAAGGAAGCAACATGAAGTCCATGAAATTTGCCTCTATCGCCATTCTGGCAGCCCTGCTCGGCGCCTGCTCCAACCAGCCGGTGGGTAAATGGCAGGAGCGCTCCCAGCAGATGAAGCTCAACGCCGTGCAGCACTGGGGCCTGATCGCCGCTGATGCTGTTGAGCAGACCAAGATGGCGGTCAGCAGCCAAGAGAATATCAAGAATCGCCCGTTGTTCGTGACGGACAACCGGGGTACGCATTTCGATCGGGCTTTTCGCAATTACATGATTACCGGCCTCGTTAATGCCGGCCTGGCAGTTTCCGACAGGAAGGAAGGCGCAGTCGAGATCAGCTATGAGTCGCAAGTAATCCGCCACGGCGCTTCTTTCGACCCCAGCGTTTTCGGCTACAAACCGGGTATCGCCACCGGTGGCGTGGCCGGTTTCTGGGTGCTGCGCAACGCTTCTACAACCGGCATTGCCGCCGGTACGTTGGCAGCGGCTGCGGGTTATGACCTTTACAAGGTGACGGAGCCTACCGGCGTCGAATTGTTGCTGACGACTTCCATCGTCAGTGAAAATCAATATGTCATGCGCAACACCGATGCCTATTACATCGAAAAAGCCGATGCCTATCTGTTTGAACCATGCAAAAGCCGTTCGGCAACGGGCTGCCGGCCAAAATATCCATTGAAGTAGTACAAGCATGAAACCGGAAAGAATCTTCTGGATTTTGGTGGCGGGCCTGTGGGCCGGGCTGATCTATGCCGCTTATGTATTCGATCTGCCGGCAAAGTTCGGTTTTAACGGAGCGGATTTGCAATCAGAGCATGGTTCAGAGGTGGCTGATGCAGGCGGAGCCTGTGATGCACGGCCACCGCAAAGTGCAAGGGCATTCGATATTGATGCAGCGCCGCGCGTGAAAAAAAACCAGTATGCGGCGCAAATCGACGTTGATAATCAACACCGTTATCCGGTTCTGGCAATTCTCACCAGCCCGGACGGCGAAATGGAATATCGCGGCGTCTACCTGTTGACCGGGCAAAAAACCAGTCTCGTGGTGCCGGCTGGCGATTACGGCTTTACCGTGTTGTCCGGCAGCCGCTGGTGCAACCTCGATAGCGGTTTCAGCGACGGATATGTGGTGCCATATCCTGATCAGATCCATCTTGAACGGCAGTCTCGCTCCAGCATGAATTTGCTGTCGTTCGGCAGCACGGCCGATGCCGTGATGTTTTCATTTGCCGCTCATGGCGTGGTACAGGCCGCGAACCGCAACGAGATTCTTGAGCTTTCGCGACAAATGGATGGACATTTCCATGTCGTCGGCAGCGTGGAGGGCAATCCGATCACCTTTCTGATTGATACGGGGGCTACCTCCGTCTCAATTCCGTACAGTCTTGCGACTGAAATCGGCCTGGACAGGAATTGCAAACCGGCGCATTTCATGACGGCAGCAGGGCGGGTGCAAGGATGCAAGGCTGTCGTACAAAATCTGACGATAGGCGGTTTCCAATTCCAGCAGATGGAAGTCAGCTTCAACAAGGGTGGCGAGATGCCGTTGCTAGGCATGAGTGTGCTCAGCCAGCTACGCGTGCAGCAAAATGCAGACACCATGCTGATCTCGATGAACTGACCGGTTCTCAGGCTAGAAGCGGATATTCAAATCCACGCGGAAGCGGTTGCCGTCCTGCCCAGTGGTAATCGAATCGACCAGGAACAGGCGATTGTTGATGTCGACGTTCTTGCTGAACCAGTAGCGCAAACCGATTTCGTGGCCTTTCATATTGGTGACGTCGCTTTGTGCGCCTTCTCCCCAGCGCACCCAGTTGGATTGGCCGTAGGCGCCATTGATGGCCAATTTTTCGATATAGGCATACATGTAATTGAGATGCCATCTGCCGCCGCCATTCGGCCTGATGGCTTTGCCACCCACGGTCGTTGAGACGGCGAATCCGCTTTTGTCATCATGGTATTGCACGGTGACCGGATCGCTGTCGTTGCGGGAGTAGCTCTCGAAGTTGCGAATCAGGTCGCCGCCGAAGCGAATAAAATCAAGGCGATAGGCGCCGAGATCAAGCGCATGGTCGGCTTGAATCGATGCGGCGGCGATCTTGTAGTCGCGGTTTGCATTGCCGTCGATGAGATATCGAGCCTCGCCGGAACCGTTGATGTAAAAATAACCCAGGCTGTAGCGCAGTAGCCAGTTGGCAGCGAGTGATTGATCGAATACCAGTTGCGCCGCTGTCAGCTGGTTGGTGAAATCGCGGTGGCCGTCCGGCAGGGCAAAGTGACCGGCGCGCAACTGCACAGTGGTGTTGAGCAGATTCGGCAACTCGCTCTGCATGTAGGCACCGGCGATAGTGACATTATCGTTCCAGAGGACTTCGGCATCATTCTGCTGCCAGAACGGAAAACTGTTGCGCCCCAGCCAGGTTCTGACGCCATTTGACTTGCCCTCAATGAACCACTGATCCAGCGCCATGTGGAAATCGTCGCGGTCGTTGCCGCTGAAATCGGCAATTGTGATATTGGTGCCCTGCTGACCACCTTCAGGGTTGGTTCTTGCCCGCACCTGCAGGCGAAAGTGCTCGTCGAACACGTATCTTGCCCCCAGTCGGGCTCTCATGCGCAATCGATCGCGATCGTCACGTTTCTCGCCTGATTCCTTTCTGGAATCGAAATCCTTTTCAAAACGCAGACGGGTATCGGCGAATATTTCCAGTTTTTGGTCCTCGCTGGTCCAGAGCGCAGCCTGCGCTGATGAAGCAACACCAAGCATGGCATATAAAAAAAGGCAGGTGAGGAGTTGTTGATGTGGGCGATACGGTTTCAATGATTTGATGCTTTCAACGCAATGAATGGTGTTTCATGAGTTTAACAAGCGTCGAAGTAATGCTTGTTTTCATTCGCCTGATTGCTCAGCAATGGCGGCATTTTTGCCGCAGAGTATACGTTTTTTGCTGATAAGTTGAAGGTTTGTTCTCACATCTTCAGCTTGATGTAATAATGAAACGCTAATCGCATGAATGAGGAGAACACTATGATCCCCGCACAATCACTGGATTTGAGCGGCAAGGTGGCACTGGTCACCGGTGGCGCAGTCGGCATAGGTAAGGCTTCGGTGTTGGCGCTTGGCCGGGCCGGTGCCTTTATCGGCCTGCATTATCATCGCAGCAAGGAAGCAGCTGAGGCCTTGCTTGCAGACCTCAAGGCCGAGAATATCAACGCCGTGCTGTTGCAAGGCGACCTGACGACGGAGGAGGACGCCAATCGCGTGGTGGATGACCTGGTAAAGGCGGCAGGGCGGCTGGATATCGTCGTCAATAATAGCGGCGGCCTGGTTCAGCGTGCGAAGATCGAGGAATGTCCACTGGAAGTCTGGTGCAAATCGCTCGATATCAATGCGACCAGTGCCTTTCTGGTGACAAGGCGCGCGATTCCGCATCTGCGTGCCACGGGCAGCGGCCGTATCGTCAATCTGCTTTCATTGTCGGTGCAGACTGGTGGTGCCAACGGTGCCGGTGCCTATGCTGCCGGCAAGGGCGCGCTGATGGTCTTTACGCACACGCTGGCAAAAGAGTTGGCGCCGCATGTGCGTACCAATTCCATCATGCCGGGCACGGTGGAAACCCAGCACCACGAGATCCATTCCACCGAGGAAATGATGGAAGCCTACCGCAAGCAAACTCCGCTTGGGCGTAACACCATGGCGGAAGAAGTGGCGAGTTCGGTGCTGTTTCTGGCCAGTGACATGTCGTCGCACATCAACGGCGCGCTGATTGATATAAGTGGTGGCAGGTTCCTGCGCTAGGGAGCATTCTGAGACGAAGTGCAAATTTTCGTCAGTTTTGTGCAAATAAGTGGTGAAATGGCTTGCGGGCTAGGTTAAGATAGGCATTCCGAACAATAACTCAAGGGAAGTTTATAAATGAACAAAGCAGAACTGATTGAACAAGTCGCCAAAGAAGCAGGTATCAGCAAGGCAGCTGCAGGTAAGGCGATTGATGCATTCACTGATAGCGTTACAGCAGCGCTGAAGAGCGGCGACACTGTTACATTGATTGGTTTTGGTACATTTACTGTTTCTGCCCGTGCTGCTCGCACCGGCCGTAACCCGCAAACCGGTCAAGAGTTGAAGATTGCTGCACGCAAGGCTCCAGGCTTCCGTGCTGGCAAGGCTCTGAAGGATGCACTCAACTAAGATCGAGCCTTGAGGCTTTATTTAGTTGGATTAAAAAACGCCGGTTAACACCGGCGTTTTTTGTGCATAAAGATTTTGAGAGATCAGGCCATTCTGATTTCAAAACCGCTTTCCTGTACTACAGTTCCCCCATCACTTCCTCTTCCAGTTTCTTCAGTCTGTGCTCTCCAAGCTTGCTACCTGCGCGACCTGAAACCACAAATATATCTTCTGCACGGTTGCCCAGCGTATTGATCTTGGCGTTATGCAGATGAACCTCGTGCCTGAGGAAAATGTTTGCCAGTTTGGACAGTAATCCAGGTCGGTCATTGGCAATGATTTCTATCGTGTGGTTGTTGGTGTTGCCATCAGGCTGAATGCTGATGTTCGCCGGAATTGGCATGTGCTTGACCTGTCGACTGACCCGGCCAGTCACCGGTGCTACGCTGACGGTTTTATCAAGCAGTTTTGCAGTCAGTGAATATTCAATAAAATTTAACAAATCACGATAACTTATGGATTTATCATTATGATCCAGAATAATAAAACTGTTTAGCGCATAGCCATGCAAGGTAGTATAAATGCGCGCCTCGGCAATGTTGTAACCACTTCGTTCGAAAAATGAGCAGATGTGTGCAAACAGGTCATCCCTGCCTTTGGTGTAGATCATGGTTTGAATGCCATCGCCTGCCGGGCTTAAACGCGCACGCACGATAACATCCGGGGTATCCGCATGCGGTATCAGCATGCGTGTGTGCCATGCGATCTCCTGTGCTTCATAACGCAGAAAATATTGCTTTCCCAGATTCTCCCATAAGCCCTTGTAGCTTTCCGGATTGATGCCGTAATAGCTGAGCCTTTCCCTGGCCTGCAACTGACGTTGTCCGATCTCCATCTCGGCATCGGTGCTGTCGCCGCGCAGGAAACGCTGTGCAGCGAAGAACAGGTTCTCCAGTAGTTTTGCTTTCCATTGATTCCAAACCTTGGGGCTGGTACCGCGAATATCGGCAACAGTAAGCAGGTAAAGTGCTGTCAGCCGACGCTCGTTACCCATCAGCCTGGCAAAATGCTCGATCACGGCGGGATCTGAAAGATCGGATTTCTGGGCAACCCTGGACATGGTCAGGTG
>PHCM01000106.1 GCA_002842255.1 Betaproteobacteria bacterium HGW-Betaproteobacteria-2
GCGTGGAAGAATATGACATCCCGGCGTTCCTGCGCAAACAGGCTGACTAGAAAGTAAACACTGGGAGATAATTCTCAATATAGTCAATTGCTTAATTGTGATATCGGTGTGTCGCCGGCTAGGGAAACTGCGGCGGATGTGCTAATATTTCAGTCAAATTGACGAGGTTGGAAGACGTGGTAAAGCAACGTACATTAAAGAAAGCAATCAGCGCCACAGGTGTCGGGCTGCATACGGGCGACAAGGTTACCCTGACCTTGAGTCCTGCCGCGCCTGATACCGGCATTGTTTTTCGGCGAACCGATCTGCCCGGAACTCCGGAAATCAAGGTCCGGCCTGACCTCGTCAACGACACACGCCTGTGCTCCGCCCTGGAGGACAACGGTGCGCGTGTTGCCACTGTGGAACATCTGCTCTCGGCCCTCGCCGGCCTGGGTATCGACAACATCCTGATCAGCATGGACGCGAGCGAAGTGCCGATCATGGATGGCAGTTCCGGTCCTTTCGTCTACCTGCTGCAATCGGCAGGTATCGTCGAACAGCCGGCTGCCAAGAAGTTCATCCGCATCAAGAAGAAGGTCGAAGTGGTCGATGGCGACAAGTGGGTGCGTTTCGAGCCCTATTTCGGCTTCAAGATCGATTTCACCATCGATTTCAACCATCCGGTGTTCGAGCATAGCGGCAAGCGCGTGACCATCGATTTCGCCGATAACTCCTATATCCGAGAGATCAGCCGCGCCCGTACTTTCGGCTTCATGCATGAGGTCGAGTATCTGCGTTCCAACGGTCTTGCACGAGGCGGCAGTCTGGATAACGCCATTGTGCTGGACGAATACCGTGTGTTGAACGGCGATGGCCTGCGTTACGAGGACGAGTTCGCCAAGCACAAGGTGCTGGATGCCATCGGCGACCTCTACGTGCTGGGTCATCCGTTGATCGGTGCGTTCAGCGCCTACAAGTCCGGCCATGCGCTCAATAACCAGTTGCTGCGGACTTTGCTGGCGGATGCCGAGGCCTGGGAGTTCACGACCTTCGAAAATATCGAAGAAGCGCCTGGCGCATTTCAGCTGCAGATCCCCGTCGCGCCGGTGCTGCAATACGTATGATGAATTGAGCGCCTGCGATGCTGGTCTTACGCTTGTTGCTGGCGCTCGCATTCATCGCCATTGTGGTTTCGCTGGGGATCTATTTTCTGTCTGGTGACAAGCGCTATCTGCGTTTTTCTTGGCAAGTCATCAAGTTCACTATCGTATTGCTGTTTGTTGCGGCCGTACTTTTCGCTGCGGGACGCATTATCCTTTTATAAGCTGTAGGCTGCGGTGTATTCTTGCACTATCGGCACTCTCTCCGACTTTTGGTGTCGACACGGATGCAAATGAGTAAATCAATCAAATTCTCCTGGATGTTGCTGGCGCTGTTCCTGCTGCTCGGCAGCAAGGTGCATGCGCAGTCGGTCGGCGGTCTGCTGACTGCAGCACAGACTGCCTATAACAAGCAGGATCTGCCTCGCCTGCAGGCCTATGCGCAGCAGATGAAAGCGCAGGGTGACATACTGGCGCCCTATGCCGATTACTGGATCATGCTGCTGCAACTTTCCACTGCCAGTAATCAGGACGTGCAAAACTTTTTCCAGCGCTATGAAGACTTTCCCTTTGCCGACCGCGTACGCGGTGAGTGGCTGAAAAAACTGGGCAAGAACAAGGAATGGCAGACTTATTTTGCCGAGTTGCCCAACTTCAAGCGTGATGATGCCGCCGTCAGTTGTTACACCATGCAAGGCCAGGCCAATATGGGCTTTGGCATCGATGCGGATCGCCTGCGCAATTTCTGGCTGGTTTCAACCGACCTGCCGAGCAACTGCACCTTGCTGTTCGACGAGATGTTCCAGTCCGGTAAACTGACCGAAGAGGATGCCTGGGGTCGTTTCCGGCTGGCGATGCATGATGGAAAGATCAGTGTGGCCAAGGCGGTAAGCCGTTATATCAAGGCGATAGATGCCAACAACATCGGTTTGATCGACCGCGTCTACAAGAACCCGCAGCAGGTGCTGCAGAAACAATCCATTTCCTACAAATCGCGTTTCGGCCGTGCGCTGAATATCTACGCCATAGACCGCGTGGCGCGCACACAGCCGCCGCTGGCGCTGGATATCTGGAACGCCAATCGCGCTCAATTCAACGAACAGGAACAGGCTTACATGTGGGGCCGTTTGGCATTGCATGCCGCGTGCAAGCATGACCCGCAAGCTGCAAAATGGTGGCTGCTGGCCGAGGGCACCCAACTCGACAACGAGCAGATGACCTGGCGTGTGCGTACCGCATTGCGCGTGAAGAACTGGCGGGAAGTACTGTACGGCATCGAGGCCATGCCGCTGGCCGAGCAACAGGTGGCGGCATGGCGTTACTGGAAGGCGCGCGCATTGAAAGAGATGAATCAGGTGCCACAGGCCAATGCCCTCTTTGTGCCGCTATCACTCGAGCACAATTATTATGGGCTGCTCGCGACCGAAGAATTGGGCGATGTCATGGCGACCCCGGGCATTGTCTACAAGGCCAGCAAGGAAGAGCTGAAGCTGATGGAGAGCCGGCCTGCCATTCAGCGCGCCCTGGCCCTGAATGACCAGGGTTTCCGCTGGGAGGCCCGAGCCGAATGGGCAGCGGCAACGCGTGATCTGGATGACAGGCAACTGATCGTCGCGGCAGAGGTGGCTTTCCGCAACGACTGGATCGATATCGCCATCAATACTTCTGAAAAGACCCGGCTGACGCATGATTTTGCCTTGCGCTATCCGACCCCGTATCGCGATATGATGCAAGCTTATGTGAAGGAAAACGCGCTGGATGAGGCTTGGGTCTATGGCTTGATCCGGCAGGAAAGCCGCTTTATCGGGGTTGCCAGATCCAGTGCCGGAGCATCCGGCCTGATGCAAGTGATGCCGGCCACCGCCAAATGGATCGCCAAGCGTCTGGGCATGACGGGCTATCAGCCCGGTATGATCACCGAACTGGATACCAACATGAAGTTCGGCACGCATTACATGCGCTACACGCTGGATCGAATGGATGGGCAGGCGCTGATGGCGACCGCGGCTTATAATGCAGGACCAAGCAGGCCCAAGCGCTGGGCCGGACAGGAAGCGATGGAGGGTTCGATTTATGCGGATACCATCCCGTTCACCGAAACGCGGGATTACGTGAAAAAGGTTATGGCCAACGCTTATTATTATGCGCAGCAGATGGGTCATCGCAGCCTGCCGTTGACCCAGCGGCTGGGAACCGTACCCGGTAATACGGGTGCAGCAGAGACTGAGGGAGGCGCTGATTAAATGAGCGAGAGGGATGAAGTGCAAGGCGCCCGGCACGTAGCAGCCGAGATAGTATGTGTTATACAGCGAGGTTGTGAGTACCGCGCAACGCAGCAATTTGCCCGCGTAGCCATTTAATCAGCGCCTCCCGAGCAGACAGAATAAAAAACGACTGAGGATATCAATGTTGATCAATCAAGTATGTGTGTTAGGGGGTTCAGGGTTCGTCGGCAGTGCCATCGTGCACAAGCTGAGTGCGGCGGGTTATGCGGTCAAGGTGCTGAGCCGCCAGCGTGAGCGCGCCAAGCACCTGACCTTGTTGCCTAACGTGCAGGTGGCCGAATGCAATGTGCTGAGCGATGCAGAACTCAGCATGCACATGCAAAGTTGCGATGCCGTCATCAACCTGATCGGCATCCTGCACGAGAGTAAGCAAATCAGCTTCGATGCCATGCATCACCAATTGCCGGCGCGTGTCGCCGCCTTGTGCGAGAAGCTCGGCATCAAGCGCCTGTTGCACATGAGTGCCCTGCAGACCAGTGCCGAGGCGCCCAGCGCCTACCTGCGCTCCAAGGCGGCGGGTGAGGCCGCAGTGATGGCGCATGCCGCCAACCTTCATGTCACCATCTTCCAGCCATCCATCGTCTTCGGCCGTGGCGATAGCTTCCTCAATCTGCTGGCGACCATCGTCAAAATCATGCCGGTGGTGGCGCTGGCAAAAGCGGATGCCAAGTTCCAGCCGATCTGGGTGGAAGATGTGGCGGAAGCCTTCGTCAACAGCCTGGAGAATGTGGAATCCTACGGCAAGACCTACCAGCTTGGCGGCCCCAGGGTCTATACCCTGCGTGAACTGGTCGAATTCGTCATCTTTGTCCTCGGCAAGAAGCGCAAGATCGTCGGCCTCAACGACACGCTTTCCTACTGGCAGGCTTATGCCATGGAAAAAATGCCAATCAAGCTGATGACGCGCGACAATGTGCATTCCATGGAAGTCGACAGCGTCTGTCAGGGGCCTATGGCCGAAGAGCTTGGTATCAAGCCAATGGCCATCGAAGCCATCGTGCCGGAATATCTCGCCAACGACACGCCGCGCGCGGCCTACGAGCGCTTCCGCAGCATGGCCGGCCGTTAGCCGGTTGGCTTGAACGGGTGGCGAGGCCGAGCATGGAGATCTATCAGGTAGGCGGGGCAGTGCGCGATGCCCTGCTCGGACTGCCGGTCAAGGACCGTGACTTCGTCGTGGTCGGCGCTACGCCGGAGCAGATGGTGGCACTGGGCTATCGCCCGGTTGGCAAGGATTTCCCGGTTTTTCTCCACCCTGAATCGCAGGAAGAGTATGCGCTCGCTCGCACTGAGCGCAAGACCGCCAAAGGCTACAAGGGCTTTCAGGTATTCGCCTCGCCCGATGTCACGCTGGAAGAAGACCTTGCGCGGCGTGACCTCACCATCAATGCCATCGCCCAAGCCGAAGACGGCACGCTGATCGACCCCTACCACGGCCAGGCCGATATCCGGAACAGAATCCTGCGCCACGTCAGCGATGCCTTTATCGAAGACCCGGTGCGCATCCTGCGCGCTGCCAGATTCGCCGCCCGTTTCACTGAATTCACCATCGCGCCCGAAACCATGCAGCTCATGCAGCACATGGTCGAGGATGGCGAAGTCGATGCGCTGGTGCCGGAACGCGTCTGGCAGGAACTGGCCAAGGGCCTGATGGAAGCCAAACCCTCACGCATGTTTGAAGTGTTGCGCAAATGCGGCGCGCTGAAACGCATCATGCCGGAACTTGACCGCTTGTGGGGCGTGCCGCAACCGCCGCAACACCATCCGGAAATCGACACCGGCGTGCACGTCATGATGGTGGTCGATTATGCCGCCGCGCAGGGCTATTCGCTGCCCGTGCGCTTCGCCGCGCTGACGCACGATCTCGGCAAGGGCACCACGCCGCAAGACGTGTTGCCGCGCCACATCGGTCACGAAGAACGCAGCGTTCACCTGCTCAAGGACGTGTGCAAGCGCTTACGTGTGCCGAACGACTGCAAGGAACTCGCCCACGTCGTCGCCAAATTCCACGGCAAGGTCTACCGCGTCGAGGAGATGCGCTCCGCCACCAAAGTGCAGTTCCTGCAGGACACCGACGCCATTCGCCAGCCTCAAAGATACAAGGAATTCCTGCTCGCCTGCGAATGCGATTTTCGTGGTCGAACCGGTTACGAGGACAAACCGATTCCGCATACCGAAGTCTGGTTGAAGTTGCTGGATGCAGTGATGCAGGTCGATGCGGGGGCGGTGGCCCGGCAATATGAGGAACCGGAAAAGATCAGGGAGGCGGTGTTTCTGGCGCGGGTGGAGGCGGTCAGGAGGTTGGCTAGCTAACTGTCTATGTGTTTCATGGTTAGTAGGACTTTTAGTTAGAGCCGAATTGTGGTTCAATACGCGCCTCTCGCATGGGCGGTTAGCTCAGTGGTAGAGCACTGCCTTCACACGGCAGGGGTCACTGGTTCGA
>PHCM01000107.1 GCA_002842255.1 Betaproteobacteria bacterium HGW-Betaproteobacteria-2
TGATTTGCACGCTGATGCAGAGCGGGCCGCGTGTGGTGTCGCCGCCAATCAGGTCGACCTTGAATCTTTCCGCGCAGGCAAAAAAACCTTCGGCAAAAGCGGCGATCCAGTCTTCATCGGCAGCCGGTAGCGCAATCGTCAGCGTCGCCCATTTGGGCTCTGCGCCCATGGCGGCCATGTCCGAGATATTGACCGCCAGCGATTTCCAGCCAAGTTGCCGGGGATCGGTATCGGCAAGAAAGTGAGTGCCTGCTACCAGCATGTCGACTGAAATGGCGAGTTCATGGCCTGAATCTACAGTGACTAGCGCGGCATCGTCACCGACGCCGAGATTGGTATGCGAGGTCGGGCGTGTGAAATATTGCCGGATCAGATCGAATTCGGACGCCATCAGCTGTTCGGTTTTGCAGCGGATTTTGGGCGGAACGCCTTGACCACGGATTCGTCGGTTTCGATATAAGGCCCACCGATCAGGTCGAGGCAGTAGGGCACGGCGGCGAAGATGCCATGCACCTTGGCCTGCCCTTGTTCGTCTTTCAGGCCTTCGAGTGTCTGCGCGATGGATTTCGGTTGCCCCGGCAGGTTGATGATCAGGCATTGCTTGCGCACGACCGCGACTTGTCTGGACAGGATGGCAGTCGGCACGAAATTGAGGCTGATCTGGCGCATCTGTTCGCCGAAGCCCGGCATTTCCTTGTCGGCAACGGCCAATGTCGCTTCCGGCGTGACATCCCGCAATGCGGGACCGGTGCCGCCTGTGGTCAGTACCAGGCCGCAGGCTTCCTGGTCGACGAGGTCGATCAGGGTTGATTCGATTTCCGTCTGTTCGTCCGGAATCACACGGACAACGGCTTCCCACGGCGATGTCAGCGCACGGTCCAGCCATTCCTTCAGTGCGGGGATGCCCTTGTCTTCGTAGACGCCGGTAGCGGCGCGGTCGCTGATGGAAACGAGGCCGATGCGGATGTTTTGTTGTGTCATATGGATACTTTGCGGATATTGGTTGTCTGTTGAGCAGGAGCAGATTGAGGTTAAATCATATCATCTGCCGGTCTTGCCGATAATTCGACCTGCACATGCAATTTCTACTGTCGTTTATGACATACCATTTTGAAGAATGATGAGGACAAAATGCGCTTATTCTCTATCGTGTTGATTGCGTGCGGTTTTCTGGGCCTGAATCTTTCGGCACAGGCCGCCGATACCGACAATCCCTATGCAGACAATTACAAGGCGCTGGAAATGCGGGCGAAAATCCTGCCTCCGGAACAGCCGGAACCGCAGATATACAAGGGTTCGGATAACAAGGAGGCCGACTATCAGCGTATGCTGGAAAAGGGTTTCGATCTGCTGGGTTATTCCAGTTTCGAGGCTGGCGATGTCCCGGCTGAAAAGCTGATGGAGCATGCCAAGGCGGTCAATGCGCATCTGGTACTGGTGACAAGTCAGCGTAGCGGCGATGTGCCGGCCAGTATCAAGATTGATCAGCTGCGGAAAAAGGCGCGCGAGCAGAACACCGATACCGTCGATCTCGATATGCTGGATCAGTCATCGGTGCGTTATGCCTATCATGCCTCCTACTGGGTGAAGCTGGCGCCTCCGTTGATAGGCTTGCATGTCAGGCCGCCGACCGAGGATGAACGGGAGCAGGGGCTGATCGTGGTAGCGGTAATCAACAACTCCCCTGCCGAAAAAGCCTCTTTGCAGGTGCTGGATGTCATCCGGCGTATTGGCGACGAGGTGCTGGAGAAGCCGGAAGCACTTGCCAAAGCTGCCAAGCGCTATGCAGGGCAGACCGTCGAGGTGGAGTTCAAGCGGCATGGCGACATCATGAAAACCAGCATGACTTTGAATCGCGCTTATTAAACTTGGGTAGAATGACAAGCCACCGTGCAGCTTCATGCGGTGGCTTTTTCGAGCTCGGTTTCGGCTGAGACGCAGTCGGCAGGCGGCATCAAGCAGCCAGCCGGCAACAAGGGAAAATCAAGAACAAGATGACGATAGAAGCCATACTGGAAAGTTACAGTGGAGAACCGGGACGAGAGGCGAGGTTTCTGGCCGCGCTTGCTGCTGAAATCCGCCCGCCGCGGCTGAGCGGCATCGACCATGCGACGCATGCGCTGCAGGCATTGTGTTATGTGCTGAACAACGATGCGGACAAGGCGGCATTACTACGCAACGCGATTCTGACCTTGCTGGCCGAGCACAAGCCGGTCTCGCTGTTTGTCGAGTCCGGTATCCAGCCCAGTACCGGTTTTTTCTCCGAATTGTGGCGCAAGCTTGGGCACAAGCTGCTGCCGGCAGCTGTCGATACGCGCTATCTGAAAGATTTGTTTGCCCTGATTTTCCCAAGAGCCAGTGATGAGCAATGGGTGGTTGCCGTGCCGAACACGGTGTGGGAGCAGTTGATCGAGGCCTTGCGTTTTCATGAGGCGCCATTGGAGCAGCGTGCAGCCTGTGCCGAGAATTTTCTCGATGCCATCGAAGTGCTTTCCTACCGTATATCCGCACTCGGCCTCGAGCCCGAGCTGCTTCGTAGCAGGCCTGAGCTGGAAGACCATCAGTCGCCGTTCATCATGCAGAATGTGGAACTGCGCAGTTTCCTTGCCAGTGTCGATCAGGGCGGTGACATCCGGCAGATTCTGGTGATGCTGGACCAGTGCCGCAACGTGATTGCCAAGGTGCGTAGCAGCAGTTCGCAATCCGGCACCAGCATCAACCTCACCTATCTGTTGCAGCGCATCTCGCAGAAGGTTCGTCGTCTGGAAACCATGCTGAACATTATTGTCAGCCTGCACGCCGGCGAGATGCCGGGTACTGAATATGCAGAACTGTTCAAGACTCTGGTGCAGGGTGAATGCCACAAGAACAATGTGCGCCAGCATCTGCGCGAGAACATGGAGCTGATGGCCTTGCGCGTCACCGAGAACGCCAGCCGCGCCGGTGAACATTACATTACCGAGACGCGTAGCGAATATTACGCGCTGATGCGTTCCGCCATGGGCGCCGGCCTGATTGTCGGCGTCATGGCCATGATCAAGATCATGACCGCCAACCAGCACCATGCACCGCTGACCGAGGCTATCCTGTTCAGCTTGAATTACGGTCTGGGTTTTGTCCTCATCCACATACTGCACTTCACGGTGGCGACCAAGCAACCGGCGATGACGGCGGCTGCGATTGCTGCCAGTATCGACGACAGCGATGGCAAGAATCGTAACATGGACAATCTGGTCAGCATCATCGCGCAGACCGTGCGTAGCCAGACCATCGCCATCATCGGTAACGTCTCGTTGGCGGTGCCGACCGCCATGCTGATAGCCGGCCTGTTCTATCTGGTGGCCGGTGAGCATTTCGTTTCACCGGAGAAGGCCCATCATTTGCTGGAGGAGATCGATCCGTTGCACAGCGGCGCGCTGTTCTACGCCGGCATCGCCGGTGTCTGTCTGTTCCTTTCCGGACTGATCGCCGGTTACCACGACAACATGGCGATCTATAACAAGATCCCGCAGCGTTTGCGCGCCTTGGGCTGGCTGCAATTCATATTGGGTGAAGCGCGGCTGGACAAGGTCGTGCGTTACGTGGAAAACAATCTGGGTGCGCTGGCCGGTAATTTCTACTTCGGCTGTCTGCTCGGTGGCATGGCTGCTGTCGGCGTGCTACTCGGCTTGCCGGTCGATATCCGCCATATCGCGTTTTCATCCGCATTTGTTGGCTTTTCTTTTGTCGGGCTCGAGTTTGATATTACGTTGGGTGTGGCGCTCTATGCTGCGCTGGCCGTGATGCTGATCGGCACGATGAATCTGCTGGTGAGCTTCGGTCTGGCACTGTACGTTGCCATGAAGTCGCGCAAAGTCAGCTTTGTGCAGTGGCGCCGTCTGGCCGTTGCGCTGGCAAAACGGCTTTATCGCAATCCGCGTGAATTCTTCATGCCGCCCAGAATGGAGCAGGGGGCCGCGTCAGTGCTGCAAGAGGAAAAATCGGATTAGTCTTCGGGCGTGAAATCCCTGGACTCTTCCGGATGGTTATCAGTCTCGACGATCTCTCGCAGTATTTTGAATAGTTCGCGGCTGCTCTTGGGCGGTTTGTTGGCGAGGACTTCGCGCTTGTGGTTGCGTATCAGCGTGCGTATCTGCTGGCTGTCGGCATGCGGGTGGTCGCGCATGAATTCGGCCAGGCTGTTTTCATCTTCCAGCAGGCGGCTGCGCAGGCGTTCGAGCTGGTGAAAATGCGCGTTCTCCTCCGTATGCTTGCCTTCCCAGCGTTTGAGCTGGTCGATGATGGGTGCGGTATCCACTTCGCGCATCAGGCTACCAAGGTACTGGTGCTGACGCCGCAGGGCGCCGTTCGAGGTGATGCGTTTGGCTTCCTTGACGGCATCCAGCAGTCTTTCCGGCAGATCCAGCTTGGCTAGCTTGTCACTGGGTAGTTTGGTGAGCTTGACGCCAAGATCCTGCAAGGCATCCATTTCGGCCTTGCGTCTGGTTTTACTGATGGGTTCTTGAGATTCTTCTGACATGCTGGCAATGCTGAGTTGAGTGGTGATGTATGATAACAGCTTTTGCCTTTGCCATTTTCAGCGGTACCCGTTACCGACATTTTTGAGTATTTATCCATGAGTGAATCCCGTTTCAGCTACCCCCTTGAACAATTGCAGGACATGAGTGCGCGTGTGTTGAAACTGGCCAAAGCGGCCGGGGCCAGCGCTGCCGAGACCGATATCAGTCTCGGTATCGGGCAGAACGTCAGTGTGCGCTTGGGTGAAACGGAAACCATAGAATACAACCGCGACAAAGGGGTTTCGGTGTCGGTCTATTTCGGTCAGCAGCGCGGCCATGCCAGCACTTCCGATCTTTCGGAGCAGGCCTTGGCCGATACGGTAGCCGCTGCCTGCAATATCGCCCGCTATACCGCAAAGGATCCATACTGTGGACTGGCAGACGCCAATCTCATGGCGACTGAATTCCCCGATCTCGATCTTTACCATCCATGGGATATCTCGGTGGAAGAGGCGATCGAACTGGCCAAACGCTGCGAGGCGGCTGCCCGTGCCGTTGATCCGCGCATCAGCAATTCCGAGGGGGCAAGCGTCTCAAATTCCGAAAGCCTGTCAGTCTATGCAAACAGCCACGGCTTCTGTGCCGGCTATCCGACTTCGCGTCACGGCATCAGTGCTTCGGTCATCGCCGAAGAAGGCCAGAGCATGCAGCGCGATTACTGGTATACAACAGCGCGTGCGGCAACCGATCTTGAATCGCCGGAGCATGTCGGTCAGATGGCCGGCGAGCGTACGGTCAGGCGGCTGGGTTGCCGCAAGCTGAAGACGGCACAAGTGCCGGTATTATTCGAGGCGCCTCTGGCTGCAGGCCTGATCTCCAGTCTGGTCGGTGCGGTGTCCGGTGGCAATCTTTACCGCAAATCCTCGTTTCTGCTCGACAGCTTGGGCAAACCGGTCATTTCCCCCATCGTGGATATCGAAGAACAGCCGCATTTGTCCAAGGGGCTCGCCAGTAGCGCCTTCGATGCCGAAGGGGTGGCGACCAAGCCGCGCATGCTGATCGAGCAAGGGGTCTTGCAGGGCTATCTGCTTTCCAGTTATTCGGCACGCAAACTGGGTATGAGCAGCACCGGCAATGCCGGCGGCAACCATAACCTGATCGTGCGGCATGTTCAGGGCGCGGCGCACCAGCAGAGTTTCGAGCAGTTGCTGAAAACCATGGGCAGCGGGTTGCTGGTGACGGAGTTGCTTGGGCAAGGGCTGAATATGGTCACCGGTGATTATTCGCGTGGTGCAGC
>PHCM01000108.1 GCA_002842255.1 Betaproteobacteria bacterium HGW-Betaproteobacteria-2
GACCTCAACGACAACCAGAAGATCGTCTGGTCCTACTTCCCGAAACAAGACCCATCCGTTCAAGCCGTTCTGTGCTGCGACAACGTGAACCGTGGTCTGGGCTTCGGTGACGGCAAGATCTTCCTGCAACAGAACGACGGCATGCTGGTCGCTCTGGATGCGAAGACCGGTGCCAAGGTTTGGGACGTTTCCAACACTGATCCCAAGGTTGGCGCTACCAACACCAATGCTCCTCACGTCATCAAGGACAAGGTCATCACCGGTTGTTCAGGTGCTGAATTCGGTGTTCGCTGCTTCCTGGCCGCTTACAACATCAAGGACGGTTCCCTGGCATGGAAGGCCTACTCCACTGGTCCTGACAGCGAAGTGCTGATCGGTGAAGGCTTCAACAAGGACAATCCTCACTACTCCGCTCTGTCTGTCTATCAAGACGTGAACGGTGGTAACAAGGAAGGCGGTTCCTTCAAGGCCCTGTCCAAGGACCAACTGAAGTACCCGGTGGCTGACCTCGGTGTCAAGACCTGGCTGAAGCCACAAGCCGTGAAGGATGGCTGGCAACATGGTGGCGGTTCCACATGGGGCTGGTGGCCATATGACCACAAGACCAACACCGTATTCTACGGTACTGGTAACCCATCCGTCTGGAACCCGGACGTACGTCCAGGCGACAACAAGTGGTCCATGACCATCTTCGCCCGTGACGTTGACACTGGTATGGCGAAGTGGGGCTATCAAATGACACCACACGACGAGTGGGACTATGACGGCATCAACGAAGTCATCCTGTTCGACAAGGGCGGCAAGACCTATGCATGGCACCATGACCGCAACGGTTTCGCTTACACCTTCGAAGCTAACACCGGTTCTCTGGTGGCTGCTGAGAAAGTACACCCGTTCGTCAACTGGGCAACTCATGTGGACCTGAAGTCCGGTATCCCACACAAGTTGGCTTCTGCTTCTACTCACCAAGACTACAACGCCAAGGGTATCTGCCCTGCCGCGCTGGGTACCAAGGACCAACAGCCTGCAGCTTACAGCCCACGCACTGGCCTGGTGTATTCTCCACTGAACCACGTATGTATGACCTACGAGCCAGTTGAGTCCAAGTACATCGCTGGTCAACCATGGGTTGGCGCTACATTGACCATGTTCCCTGGTCCTGACGGTGTGATGGGTGGCTTTGCTGCTTACGATCCGATGACCAACAAGGCCGTTTGGTACAACAAGGAGAAATTCTCTGCTTGGGGTGGTGCTCTGACCACGGCTTCCGACCTGGTGTTCTACGGTACTCTGGACCGCTGGTTGAAGGCTGTTGACGCTCAGTCCGGCAAGGAACTCTGGAAGTTCCAGGTTGGTTCCGGCGTGATCGGTAATGCATTCACCTATGGTCACAAGGGTAAACAATACGTTGGCGTACTGTCCGGTATCGGCGGTTGGGCTGGCGTTGCGATGAACCTGGGTATGACTAACCCGACAGACGCCCTGGGCGCTGCTGGTGGTTATGCAGAACTGACCAAGTACAACGCTGCTCCTGGCGGCGGTGCACTGAACGTGTTCGCTCTGTAAGTAGTTGCAACACCTGATGGTCGGGTTCGCCCGACCATCAACACTACAGTTTTCTGTTCAAATTCTTACTCCATAGGGATTTGATACAAGGGTCCCCTCTCGAATTTCGAGAGGGGTTTTTTTTGCCCTGAACAAACAGCTGAAATAAACGGAATAGTATGGGATGAACCCAGTGAGGCTTATTCTACCGTGACGCTTTTGGCCAGATTGCGTGGCTTGTCGACATCAGTGCCTTTGAGCAGGGCAGCGTGATAGGCCAGCAACTGTACCGGTATGGTGTGCAGGATGGGAGATAGCACGCCGACATGACGCGGAGTGCGAATTACATGCACGCCTTCGCTAGCGGTGAAATGACTGTCGGCGTCGGCAAACACGAACAACTCGCCGCCACGCGCGGCGACTTCCTGCATGTTGGACTTCACCTTTTCCAGCAAGGCATCATTCGGCGCAATGACGACCACCGGCATGTCCTTGTCCACCAATGCCAGCGGCCCATGCTTGAGTTCACCGGCCGGATAGGCTTCGGCATGGATATAGGAAATTTCCTTGAGCTTGAGCGCACCTTCCAGCGCAATCGGGTAGTGGACGCCACGACCAAGAAAGAGCGCATGCTGCTTGTTGGCAAAGGCCTTGGCCCATTCGCGGATCTGCGGCTCCAGGTTGAGCGCATACTGCACACTGCCCGGCAGGTGACGCAAGGCATCCAGATGGGCGCTTTCCTGTTCGGCTGACAACAAGCCGCGCTGCTTGGCCAGCGTCACTGCCAACGTGAAGAGGGCGACCAGCTGCGTGGTGAATGCCTTGGTCGATGCCACACCGATCTCGGCGCCGGCTCGGGTATAAAATATCAGTCTGGATGCTCGCGGAATGGCGCTTTCCTGCACATTGCAGATCGCCAGTGTCAGTTCCTGTCCAAGAGACTTCGCATGTTTGAGGGCTTCCATGGTATCCAGCGTCTCACCGGATTGCGAGATGGTCACGATCAGCTGTCTTGGATTCGGCACGGAGCTGCGATAGCGGTATTCACTGGAGATCTCGACTGAAGTCGGCAATTGCGCCATGCTCTCCAGCCAGTACTTGGCGGTGAGGCCTGCATAGTAGCTGGTGCCCGCCGCCAGTATCAGTACGCTATCCACCTGCTTGAACACGTCTTCCGCATCCTTGCCAAAGAGGGCAGGGCTGAAGCTGGCATCATCGATCAAGGCCTCGATGGTATCCGTCAGCGCGCGTGGCTGCTCATGGATTTCCTTCTGCATGAAGTGCGAATAGGGGCCGAGTTCCATGGAAGCCAGCGAAACGTCGCTCAGATGCACCTTGCGTTCCACTTGCCTGCCGTCTGCACCGTAAATGACAACGCCCTGACGTTCTATCGTCGCGACATCGCCATCTTCCAGATAAATCACCTTGCGCGTAACCGACAGCACGGCCGAAACGTCTGAGGCGATGAAGTTCTCATCCTCACCCAAGCCAATCAGCAAAGGGCAGCCCTGACGCGCGCAGACCATCAAATCCGGTGACTTCAATGCCACCACACTGATGGCAAAGGCGCCGACCAGCTCATGGACTGCATGCTGAACGGCAGCAAGCAGCGTATTGCCCTGAGCCAGATAATGATGAATCAGATGAGCGATGACTTCGGTATCGGTCTGCGATTCGAAAACATAACCCAGGCCCTTCAGGCGCTCGCGCTGTTCATCGTGATTCTCGATGATGCCGTTATGCACCACGGCTAGCTCGCCTCTGGATACGTGCGGGTGGGCATTGGATTCAGTCACTCCGCCGTGCGTCGCCCAGCGCGTATGGCCGATGCCGACATGACCGGTCAATTGTTCCGCATTGGCTTTTTCCTGCATATTCGCCACACGACCGACCGTACGCACACGCCTGATGCCATCCGCAGCAAGTACCGCCACACCCGCAGAATCATAACCGCGATATTCCAGACGGCTCAGACCTTCTATCAATACCGGAACAATGTCTCGTGATCCGACAGCCCCTACAATTCCACACATAAACGCGCCTCTGCTTATTTCTTGATTTTTACCGGCCGCTTCCAGCCGTTTACCGTGACCTGCTTGCTGCGCGACAAGGTCAGTTCGCCTGCCGGTGTATCCTTGCTGATGGTCGAACCCGCACCTATCGTCGCACCTGCCCCCACGGTGACCGGCGCAATCAGCTGTGTATCGGAACCAATGAAAACGTTGTCCTCGATAACCGTACGGAATTTGTTGGCGCCATCATAGTTACAGGTAATCGTACCTGCACCGATATTCACTTGCTTGCCAACCGTCGTGTCGCCGACATAGCTCAGGTGATTGATCTTGCTGCCGGTATCAACCTGGGCATTTTTCAGCTCAACAAAATTGCCGATATGTGTATCGTCGGCCAGCTCCGTGCCCGGACGCAAACGCGCATAGGGCCCGATCCGGCATTGCGCTGCAATCCTGACCTGATCGGTATGGGTAAATGGAGCAACCGTCGTGCCTGCGCCGATATCCGTATCCTTGATTACGCAATAAGCGCCAATCCGGACACCATCGGCCAGCGTAACCCTGCCTTCAAAGATACAGCCGACATCAATCTCGACATCGCGTCCGACTTCCAGGTCACCGCGCACATCGATACGGAACGGGTCGCTCAGTGTCACGCCGGCCTGCATCAAGGCTGTGGCCTTACGCAATTGATAAACACGTTCCAGGCCGGCCAGATCCTGCTTGGAGTTCCCCCCTTCCACCGAAGATTCGTCGACGGTCGTTTCACTGCTCACAGCGAAGCCGTCCGCGACCGCCATGGCCACGATATCAGTCAGATAATATTCACCCTGGGCATTATGGTTTTTCAGATTTGTCAGCCAGCTGACCAGATTGGCATTATTCACCACCATGATGCCGGTGTTCACTTCGTCTATGCGGCGCTGGGCTTCTGTCGAGTCCTTGTGCTCGACAATGGCATTGATATTGCCGTGCGCATCACGCACGATGCGGCCGTAACCAGTCGGGTCACTTTTCCTGACTGTCAGCAGACCCAGATGGCTGGTCTTGGCCAGCAGCTGCTGACAAGTCTCGACGTTCAGCAAAGGCACATCACCCAGCAATATCAATGTGTTGGCCTCGGCATCCAGATAAGGCAATGCCTGTTGCACGGCATGTCCGGTGCCCAGTTGCTCCTTCTGCTCGACCCAGATGATGTCTTCCTGCCGGAAAGCGTCCGGTACGGCTTCACCGCCATATCCATAGACCACGATGATCTTGCTAGGCTGCAGCTGCCTGGCGGCATGGATCACATGTTGCAACAATGACTTGCCAGCCAGCTTGTGCAGCACCTTGGGCAAGCTGGAGCGCATGCGTGTACCCTTGCCGGCGGCCAGGATGACGATATTGAGTAGGGGAGTGCTCATGAGTTTTGAATTTTTAATGGGGCGCTTTAAATATGACGGCTATGAAATATCACGAAAGTATAAAACAAAAGGCAGCCTACCGGCTGCCTTGCTGTCTGTTGCATGTCCGAACTGCAGGTCTTAATGCTTCATCTTGCGCAATTTCTGGATTGCGGCAATCTGCGCTGCCATCGCTGCGAATTCGCTCTCGGCCTTGGCAAAGTCGATATCGCTTTTCGCGTTCTTCATCGCCTCTTCCGCCGCTGCCTTGGCTTCATTGGCCTTGGCTTCATCCAGATCATGGCCGCGAATCGCGGTATCCGCCAGCACCGTAATAACACCGGGCTGAACTTCAAGCACGCCGCCTGAGATGAAGATCAATTGCTCTTCAGCTTCATCCGCCACTTTGATACGCAAAGCACCTGCCTTGATCGGGGTGATCATCGGTGTGTGGCGTGGATAGATACCGACTTCACCCATCTTGGCCGGTGCAGCGACAAACTCTGCCTCACCGGAAAAGATGGATTCTTCAGCACTTACTACGTCCACATGTATTGTCATTGCCATGGTATTTTCTCTTTAGCTTTTAATGAGTTAAATGCGGCGCACCAAAGGTGCAGCCGCGTTTAGTTCATTGGCTCAATTCATCGTCTTGGCTTTTTCCACTGCTTCTTCAATACCACCTACCATGTAGAACGCCTGTTCTGGCAAGTGATCGTATTCACCGGCCACAATCGCCTTGAAGCCCTTGATGGTTTCCTTCAGTGGCACGTACTTACCAGGTGCGCCGGTAAACGCTTCAGCAACGTGGAATGGTTGTGACAGGAAGCGCTGGATCTTGCGTGCGCGGCC
>PHCM01000109.1 GCA_002842255.1 Betaproteobacteria bacterium HGW-Betaproteobacteria-2
GCGGGAATAGCTCAGTTGGTAGAGCGCAACCTTGCCAAGGTTGAGGTCGCGAGTTCGAGACTCGTTTCCCGCTCCAAATACAAAAAAGGGAAAGCAAGCTACATTGTTTTCCCTTTTTTTATAGTCGTCGTTGTACGGGTATGGCGCGATAGCAAAGCGGTTATGCCGCGGCCTGCAAAGCCGTTTAGGCCGGTTCGACTCCGGCTCGCGCCTCCATCACTTTTGATCCTTGTCCTTTATGTTTGCGGTGCTCTCTTGGCTGCGACTCTTGCACTATATTACTGTCTGAAATATCCATTCCCAAGCCATTAGAGATTTTAATCTCTTCACGCTCATCAGCTAAACTTTGATCAACTTGCTCCTTTGCAGTTCATGCGGGCTTATGGATAGTGTTGGCCCGGATTTTGCAGAAGGAGTAACATGGTGTTCATGCTTGATGCATGAAGCAGATCTTGTTTTGCAAAAAAGATAAAAGACATAAAACATGCAGACAACAGACGTAAACGAAGAAAGAGCCGAGGAGAAACCGGACGATTTGCTTGAATCGTTGCTTTTTCTCTGTGATTTGTATGAAGTATCGACGACGCGCGATGCGTTGCTCTCAGGTTTGCCACTGCAGGATGGGCGGCTGACGCCCGATCTCCTGAGCCGCGCTGCCAGCCGCGCGCGACTGACCTGCAAGATTCACAAGACTCCCTTAAACCAGATCCCTGCCGAGTTTCTGCCTGCCATGTTGCTGCTCAAGGACGAAAGCGCCTGCCTGCTGCTGGGTTGGGATGATGCGCGCAGGCATGCACGGGTAATTCTTCCTGCGGTCGGTGAGGCGGAAATTACACTGCCAATCGAGGAGTTGGAAAGTCGTTATGACGGTCATGCGGCTGTACTCAAGCCCAAGTTTCGTTTCGATCAGCGGGCACCGGTGGTCGGTAATGTCAAATTGCAGCACTGGTTCTGGGGGGTGTTGTCGGAGAACGGCCGCATCTACCGCGATATCATGCTGGCCGCGTTCCTCATCAATATGTTTGCACTGGCGCTGCCGCTCTTTACGATGAATGTCTATGACCGCATCGTGCCTAACAAATCGGTCGAGACCTTGTGGATGATGGGTTTCGGTGTGGCGCTGATTATCATAGGTGACTTCATTCTACGCACGGTGCGCGGCTATTTCCTTGACTGGGCCAGTCAGCGCGTGGATGTCAAACTTTCTTCGCGCATCATGGAGCGGGTCTTGGGTGTGCGCATGGAGAACCGTCCGATGTCTGTGGGCTCTTTTGCCTCCAATCTGCGTTCTTTCGAAACTGTTCGGGATTTCATCACTTCTGCCACAATTACGACATTTATTGATATCCCGTTCGCCTTTATCTTCATTGCCGTGATGGCATGGATTGCCTGGCCGATGATCATCCCGGTTGTGTTCGGCGGCATCCTGATGCTGATCTATGCTCTCAGCGTGCAGGCCAAGATGCATGAGCTGTCGGAAACCATGTATCGCGCCACCGCCATGCGTAATGCCACTCTGATCGAGAGCTTGGTTGGCCTCGACACGGTCAAGGCCATGGGCATCGAAGGTTCCATGCAAACCAAATGGGAGCGCAGCACGGCTTTCCTGTCCGAAGTCGGCGGCAAGCTGAGGCTGTTGTCCTCCACCATCAATAATGGTTCCATGGGGCTGCAACAATTTATTACCGTCACCATGCTGTTGCTGGGCGTTTATCTGGTTATGAACGGAGATTTGACCATGGGCGGCCTGATCGCCTGCACCATGCTGGCTTCCCGAGCATTGAGCCCGATCTCGCAGGCGGCCGGCCTGATGACGCAATATCACAATGCTTCCACTGCGCTGACATCACTTGAAGCCATCATGAATAACCCGGTCGAGCGCCCTGACGATGCCGGTTTTCTTTCTAGAAGCGGATTTCGTGGCGATATCGAATTCCGCGAAGTGACCTTTAACTATCCGGAATCCGAACTCAGCGCTCTGCACAACGTGTCGTTCCGTATCCGTGCGGGCGAGCATGTAGCGATACTCGGTCGCATGGGGTCCGGCAAGACCACACTGCACAAGCTTATTTTGGGGCTCTATCAGCCAACGAGCGGGGCCGTACTGGTCGATGGTATTGATATCCGCCAGTTGGATCCTGCCGAGCTACGCCGCAATATCGGGTATGTGCAGCAGGATACCAATCTGTTTTTCGGCACCATGCGCGACAACATTGCACTGTCGGCTCCGCATGCCGAGGATGCGGCAATCATCCAGGCAGCCAGAGTGGGCGGCATCGATGAATTTATCAATTCGCACCCCCAAGGCTATGACATGGCCATCGGTGAACGCGGTGAGACTTTATCCGGCGGACAGAAGCAAGGGGTAGGTATTGCTCGCGCAATCATCAATCATCCGCCTGTTCTGTTGCTCGATGAGCCGACCAGTGCCATGGACCATTCAGGTGAGGAAGTGGTCAAGCAGCGACTCAAACGGGAAGCGGCAGGCAAGACCATGATACTGATCAGTCACCGATCCTCGTTGTTTGACCTGGTTGATCGCATTATCGTCATTGATAGCGGTCGCGTTGTCGCTGATGGAGCCAAGAAGGACATCATTGAAGCGCTGAAGGCCGGGAAAATCGGCAAGGCGTTGTGATCAGCCGGGGCAAGAACGATGAATGAGCGGTTGTTTAATGTTGTCAGTGGTATCAATGCCTTTTTTCACAGGAACGCCTGGATCACGAAGCCGGTACAGCTGTTTCTGAATCGCTGGGCGCCGAACAAGACAGAAGAAAATCCGACATGGAGCCAACAAATTGAGATTGCCATGCTAGAACAAAGTCCATTACGTGCGAGAAAACTGCTTTACTGGGTAGCGACGATACTGATCATACTGATCACATGGGCCAACTTCACCGAGATTGATGAGGTCACACGCGGGGAAGGTCGCGTCATTCCGTCCGGTCAGGTGCAGATCGTGCAATCGCTGGATGGTGGCATCGTGGCCAAGATACTGGTCACCGAAGGTCAGATTGTGACGCGTGGCGACCCGCTGATCCTCATCGATGAGACGCGCGCCGCTTCTTCATTGCGTGAGAACCGGGCGCAATATCTGGCTCTACTGGGCAAGGAATCACGTTTGAAGGCGCTGGCCGCGGGAACAGCATTAGAACCGCCGGCAGAACTGATGGCAGAGTTTCCGGAAATCTACAGCCAGGAACTGGCGCTTTACAATGCCAGCAAGGACGAACTCGCTTCACAGGTCGATATTGCACGTCAGCAACTGCGGCAAAAGGAACGCGAATTGCAGGAGATGCGTGCCAGTTACTCGCAGGCTGATCGCGGCTATCAGCTCACCATGAAGGAGCTGGAAGTGACGAAGCCGCTGCTGGCCAGTGGCGCCGTTTCCGATGTCGATATCCTGCGTCTGGAACGTGATGCTTCCCGCTTGCTTGGCGACCGTGAACAGGCCGGCGCGCAGATTGGTCGTGTGCAGTCGGCGATCGCGGAAGCCCAACGCAAGATATCCGAAGTGGAGCAGGCGCAGTTGAGCAAAGTGAGAACCGAGCTCAATGAAACCACCGGCAAATTGAATGCGCTGATGGCGACCAGCCAAGGTCTGTCGGACAAGGTCAATCAGGCGACTCTGCGCGCGCCGGTCAACGGCAAGATCAGCCGCATGTATGTGAATACTGTCGGTGGCGTGATTCAACCCGGTCAGGAAGTGATCGAGGTGGTGCCGTCCGATGATGCACTGGTGCTGGAGACGAAAATTCAGCCCAAGGATATTGCCTTCGTCACGCACGCGCAGAAGGCCACGGTCAAACTGACGGCCTATGATTACACCATCTA
Source organism: Betaproteobacteria bacterium HGW-Betaproteobacteria-2 (assembly GCA_002842255.1). Classification (GTDB taxonomy): domain Bacteria; phylum Pseudomonadota; class Gammaproteobacteria; order Burkholderiales; family Methylophilaceae; genus UBA6140. The sequence continues at coordinate 3,835 of PHCM01000109.1, forward strand.
CGGTACGCTGGATGCGCTGGTGGAAAGCATCTCGGCCGACTCCATCATCGATGACAAGGGCAATGCCTTCTACATCGTCAAGGTGCGCACGCTGGAATCCCGGTTGGGTGAGGGCTTGCCCATCATCCCGGGCATGGTGGCGCAGGTGGATATCATCACCGGCAAGAAATCCGTGTTGTCCTATTTGTTGAAACCCGTACTCAAAGCCAAGTCTTACGCTTTCACCGAACGCTAATGCAAAATCTGTTTATAACATCAAGCGGCAAACTGCTCGCCGACTGGGAGAAGGCTTTTGCCGCTGCGCAGGTCTATGCTGCGGCCAGTCCGGAATTTTTAAAGGCGGCGAGCAAGGCAAAAACCGTCATCTGGTTACATGCCGGGAATCCGAAGCACGATGTGGGCGGGAGCCTGCGCCAGATTCTGCAGGCAGTGCCGCAGGCGAGGGTGGTCGTGCTGTCGAATATGCCGAGTCAGCAGCATGCTTTCGAAATGATGAGTGCCGGTGCCAGCGGCTATTGCCATGCCTACAGTGCCGCTGCAGTGCTGAAGGAAGTACGTTCCGTTGTTCAGCATGGCGGGCTCTGGCTTGGTCGCGAATTATTGCAGCAACTGATTAATGTCAGCGCCACACTGGTCAGCAATCAGCCGGACCAGGTGGCCGATGCGCTGGATAAACTGACCGCGCGTGAGCGCGACGTTGCCATCGAGGCTGCCAAGGGCCTCAGCAACAAGGAGATCGCGCGTCTGCTGAACATCACCGAACGCACGGTCAAGGCACATATCTCCGCCTGTTTCGAACGTCTCAAGGTCAAGGATCGCCTGCAACTCGCGTTGATCCTCAACGACAAATCCTCGCGTCAGATCAACTGATCCCTATTGTCCTTCAGGACAATGTTTTTCCCTTGCCAATCGGTATCTAATGGCAGCATCTGCTGTAATTGCGTGTGGCAATTACAGCCTGTCTGCCGAATTTGAGGAGTAGGAAAATGGCTGTTATCGGAACCGTAGTGGCAATTCTGGGCGATGGCAATGCATCCGTCATGGATGGCGCCGGGCTGCAAAAGCTGCTCAAGCTCAACGATACGATACAACCGGGCGACACCATTATCACGCCGGTCGGCGTCGTCGTCGAACTGCAACTGGCCAATGGCAGAAAAATCCTTATTTCGGCCGAACAGCATGTCCAGTTCACCCAGGAACTGGCAGATGTCATCGTTCCCGCTGCAGACGAAGCGGCAGTCGATCTTGCTACTGTAGATGCTGTTATCAAGGCGATTGAAGAAGGTCGCGATATTAATGAAGTGCTGGAAGAAACGGCAGCAGGTGTCTCAGGCGCAACCACAGCCTATGGTCATGGTTTCGTTGATCTTGGCCGTATCAATCAGGTGATTGACGGTTTTGATTTTGAATTTTCGCGTGTTTCTGATGCGCAGAGAGAGATACAGGCGTTTCGTGTTGACGATGTCAATACTGAGCAGTCCACGTTGGGTGGAGCAGGCGCGACGGATGGTGGTTCCTCTGGTGGAGGATCCACAGGTGGTGGGACCACTCCGGCGGTAAATACCGAGCCGGTTGCTTCAGCAGCATCTATCGGTAATCTTGAGGGGTCTCCAGTGCTTTTGGGGACACTGGTAGCTACCGATGCTGATGGTGATTCTTTGACTTTCAGCCAGAGCGGTCCGGCTGTGCCCGGTCTTACCATCAATGCCGATGGTAGCTTCTCCTTTGATTATGCTGACCCTGCCTACGATTACCTGAAGGCAGGTGATAATCATGTCATCAATGTGCCTTTCACTGTGGACGATGGCAGGGGCGGTATTTCCTCCTCCACATTGACCATCACCATCACCGGCACCAATGACGCCGCCGTGATCAGCGGCGACACCACTGGCAACGTCGTCGAAGACGGCCCCCTGACAACTTCCGGCACGCTGAGTGTCAGCGAT
>PHCM01000110.1 GCA_002842255.1 Betaproteobacteria bacterium HGW-Betaproteobacteria-2
GCCTTCATCAACGCCTATCTGCCTATCGTGCAGCGGCGCAAGGACACACCCTACGGTGAGCGTGAGCGCGATTTCCAGGCCTATCGTCGCGGACGTTACGTCGAATTCAACCTGGTCTATGACCGCGGCACCCTGTTCGGCCTGCAATCCAACGGCCGCACTGAATCCATCCTGCTGTCCATGCCGCCCATCGTCAAATGGCGCTACGACTGGCAACCGGCCGAGGGCAGTCCCGAAGCCAAGCTCTACAGTGATTTCCTCACCGCACGCGACTGGCTGGGACAACGCTAAACAGCCGGACTGTCATTGATACGGCGAATCTGTCTATAATCAACCCTGTAGCCGCACCCAGGGAAAACAAAAAAACATGAATGCCGCTGAAAACATCGTCGCCATACTCTCCGGCTGGGTGTGGGGACCTCCCATGCTGATCCTGCTGGTGGGCACCGGCATCTACCTCACTATCCTGCTCAAGGGCCTGCAGTTCCGCGCCCTGCCCATGGCGTTACGCATGATCTTTCACAAGGAAATGCACGGCAAGGGCGACATCAGCCACTTCGCCGCGCTGATGACGGCGCTCGCCGCCACCGTCGGTATCGGCAACATCGTCGGCGTTGCCACCGCCATCACGTTGGGTGGACCGGGGGCGGTATTCTGGATGTGGATGACCGGCTTGGTCGGCATGGCAACCAAATACTCGGAAGCCGTACTGGCCATCAAATACCGGGAAGAAGGTCCGCACGGCATGCGTGGTGGCCCCATGTATTACATCGCAAAGGGTGCCGGCCTGCCCTGGCTTGCCACCCTGTTCGCCATTTTCACCGCACTTGCTGCCTTCGGCATCGGCAACATGACGCAAGCCAATGCCGCCGCCGCCATACTCAACAGCTCATTCGATATCGCCCCCTGGGTCACCGGTGTCGTCCTCATGCTGCTGACCGCACTGGTGATACTCGGCGGCATCAAATCCATCGGCCGTTTCACTTCCTTCCTGGTGCCGTTCATGATCGTTGCTTATGTCGGCACCGCACTGGTGGCGCTCGCGCTCAATATCGACAAAGTACCGGCAGCCTTCGGCCTCATCTTCAACCACGCCTTTGCGCCGATTGCCGCGAGCGGTGGTTTTGCCGGCGCGGCGGTCGCGGCGGCCATCCGTTTTGGCGTCGCACGCGGCGTGTTCTCCAACGAATCCGGTCTCGGCTCGGCCCCAATCGCCGCCGCAGCAGCCCGCACCAACGACCCGGTGAAACAGGCACTGGTCAGCATGACACAGACCTTCATCGACACTCTGGTCATCTGCACGATGACTGCATTGGTCATCCTGACCGCAGACTCCTGGCTAAGCGGCATCAGCGCTGGACAGCTGACCAGCGCCAGCATGGGCGAGACGCTGGGATACACGGGGGAAGTCGTCGTCACCCTGGCCACCGCGCTGTTCGCCTTCTCCACGCTGATCGGCTGGAGCTATTATGGCGAAAAGGCGGTGGAATACCTCATGGGCAGCAAAGCCATCCGCATTTTTCGCATTTTCTTCATTGCAGCCGTTATCGTCGGTGCCATGGTCAGTCTGGAGTTCGTCTGGAATTTCTCCGACCTCATGAACGGCATGATGGCAATCCCCAACCTGATCGGTCTGCTGCTGCTGTCACGTATCGTCAAAAGTGAAACGGATCGATTCTTCAAGACCGGAGAGCGCCTGCAATGAACCAGCCGGGCATGAGAAGCGCCTGGAGCAACCGCTGGACCTTTGTCCTGGCTACCGCCGGTTCTGCTATCGGCCTCGGCAACATCTGGAAATTTCCCTATATGACCGGCGTCAATGGCGGTAGCGCCTTCGTGCTGGTTTTTCTCGGCTGCATCCTGCTGGTCGGCATCCCGCTCATGATGTGCGAAATCATGCTCGGCCGCCGCGCTCAGAAAAACCCGGCTGACGGCATGCTGCGCCTCGCGCGCGAGGCATCGGCATCACCGCACTGGCGCTGGGTCGGGTTGATCGGTGTACTGACCGGGGTGCTGATCCTGACTTTCTACAGCGTCATCGGCGGCTGGGTCATCCGCTATATCGTGCACGCGCTGGCTGGCGATTTCAACGGCGCCGACAGTACAGTCATCGGCAACATGTTCAGCGGCATGCTGGCCTCAGCCTCTTCCCTGCTGTTCTGGCACACACTGTTCACAGCCATGACGGTCTGGGTGGTCGCCCGCGGCGTTAATCACGGCCTCGAAAAAGCCAGCAAGATCCTCATGCCTTCGCTGTTCGCGATTCTGTTGCTGCTGCTGGTCTACAGCATGGTCGAAGGCAATTTCGACCGCGCACTTGATTTCATGTTCACGCCGGACTTCTCCAAAGTCACCCCGCAGGCTGCGCTGGCAGCACTCGGCCACGCCTTCTTCTCGCTCAGTCTCGGCATGGGAGCAGTCATGGTCTACGGCTCCTACCTGCAACGCCATGTATCCATCGCCCGCACCTCGTTCTACATTGCCATCGCCGATACGCTGGTTGCCCTGCTGGCCGGTCTCACCATTTATGCGCTGGTATTCGAACATCAACTCGACCCGAATGCCGGGCCCGGCCTCATCTTCCAGACCTTGCCGCTGGCATTCGGCCAGATGTGGGGCGGGCAAGTGGTCGGCACGCTGTTCTTCACCCTGGTCACTTTCGCTGCTTGGACCTCATCGATCTCGCTGATCGAACCGGCCACGGCCTGGATTACCGAAAATACAAGCATCCCGCGCGCCGGCGCTGCCTGCCTGATCGGTTTCTGCACCTGGCTGCTGGGCATCAGCGTGGTGCTGTCCTTCAATGTCTGGCAAGATATACAGATCGTCTTCGGACTCAGCATCTTCGACACCTTGGACAAGCTGACCACGACCATCCTGCTGCCGCTGGGAGGGCTCCTGATGGCACTGTTCGCCGGCTGGGTCATGCGCACGCAGCACGTCCGGGAGGAACTTGGTCTGCAGCCTCTTACTTACGCTATCTGGCGCTTCATCATCCGCTATATTTCACCGCTCGCCATCATCGTCATCTTCCTGTCCTTGATTGGCCTTATCGGCAGCTAGGAAGGCCGGAACACAGGCAATAAAAAAGCCAGTCTTTTGGACTGGCTTTGCTGCTACAGACTGATACGGTCTGTCATCAATTACATCTTCAGGATCCACTGAACGATAGTCTTGATATCTTCGTCTTTCACTTGCGGGCTGTTCGCAGGCATCGGGATAGGACCCCAAACGCCACTACCGCCCTTTTTGACCTTATCGACCAACTTGGCTTCAGCGGTCTTGTCGCCTTTGTACTTGGCAGCAATATCCTTGTAGGCTGGGCCCAGGACTTTCTGTGAAACACTGTGGCAAGCCAGACAGCCGCTCTTTTGTGCCAGAGCTTCAGCCGGATCTGCCGCGTTTGCCTGAACAGCCAGCATCAAGGTACCGGCAGCGGCAATCGTCATGATTGTTGCTTTCATGCTATCTCCTTCAACTCGATCTTTTAAGACGTCTCAAGTAATTCAAATACAACCGTTGTACTACATTTGCAACATTCGAATGATACCCATGTTTGGAAGTTCTGAGAATGACTTAAATCAAGTCCAGCCGGTGTTACAGCTTTTCCAGCAAAACGTCCAGACGGTCTATCGCGGGCATACACATAACGCCACGACATACCCATGCGTTGACATCATTCTTGAATTCGCGTGACAGCGTCGGCGGCAGTTGGCCCACTGATTCATCCAGCGCAAAACAGATTAGATGCGGCCGATAATCCTGATTCAGCCGGTTTTTCCAGACAGCCATCTGGCTAGCTGCGCCGCGTAGTATCAGAACTACAGGCGGACGCAAAAACTCTTCCAGCGCCAGCAACAAACTGGGACATGCGGCCGGGCTGCGCACCATTACCCGGTCAAAGGCCTTCAAGGTGTTTTCAGCCGCCTGCAGATAACGCGGCTCACCGAGCACGTGACCAAAACGCTGCAAAGCTACCGCCGCAATGCCGTTACCACTCGGCGTCGCGTTGTCATAAGCCTGTTTGGGGCGGTGGATCAGTACCTCATGACTGTGGCTGGTGAAATAGAAGCCACCTGCATCGCTCTCAAACCCGGCCAGCAGCGCATCCGCCAGTTCGCATGCGAAGCGCATATCCTGCTCGCGATAATCTGCTTGCATGAGTTCCAGCAGAGCATCAAGCAGGAAGGCATAGTCATCCAGATAGGCATTAAGATGAGCGGTTTCATCCTTGCAGGTGGCGAGCAGCCGCCCATCGACCCAGAGCCTGTCGCGAACGAAATCCATTGCCTGCTGTGCCACGGCTATCCAGTCCGGCCGCTCCAGCACGCGGGCTGCACGCGCGATACCCTTGATCGCCAGCGCATTCCAGCTGGTCAGCAATTTGTCATCACGGCCCGGACGAATACGCTTTTCACGGGCGGCAAACAACTTGGCCTTGGCACTCTGTAACAGCGCCACCTCCTCGTCTTCTGGCTCCGCAGCCTGGAAAAGATGCCAGTCATGCCCCTCAAAATTGGCCGCACGATCAAGGCCCAGACAGCGTGCAGCGACTGCATATTCTTCCGGCGTCAGCAATTCGCGCACTTCAGCGCGCTGCCAGACGTAGAACCGGCCTTCTTCGCTCTTGCCTTGCGAATTGAGAGAGTCGGCATCCAGCGATGAATAGAACGCTCCTGCCGGCGAGCGCATTTCGCGCAAGAGCCAGCCCATGGTTTCCTCGATTACGGAAACAAAGCGTTGTGCCAGCGAACCCGCTTTATCCTCAAGCAACTGCCAGCCATCGGCATAAAGGCTAAGCAGCTGACCGTTGTCGTAAAGCATTTTCTCGAAATGCGGAATGGCCCATCGCTCATCGACGCTGTAACGGCAGAAGCCCCCACCCAGTTGATCGTAGATGCCACCGGCCGCCATGCTCTGCAGCATCTGCAATGCCATGTTGCCGGCTTCGGCATTGCCGGCATGAGCAGCACGCAGCAGCAGCGCGATATCGGCATGGTTAGGGAACTTGGGGGCCGTGCCAAAACCGCCATAGGTGAAATCGAAAGTGCCCCGGAGCTGATCGAAGCCGAGCCTCAGCGCATCCTCACCTGCTGTCAACTCAGGACTGGCGGTCGGCACCGTGCGCGCCATGGCCTGCATCAACTGATGGTTCTGCTCTGCCAGATCGTCTTTGCGCTGATGATAGAACTCGGCGATGTGGCGGACCAGATCCGGAAATGCGGGTAACTGATAACGCGGTGTCTTGGGGAAGTAAGTACCGCTGAAAAACGGCTGCTGATCCGGCGTCAGGAACACGGTCAGCGGCCAGCCGCCGTTGCCTTGCGACAACATCTGGTGGGCGGTCTGGTAGATCTGGTCGATATCCGGCCGTTCCTCGCGGTCGACCTTGATATTGATGAAATGCCGGTTCATGACTGCCGCGACTTCAGCGTCTTCAAAAGACTCGTGTGCCATGACATGACACCAGTGACAGGCGGAATAGCCAACTGACAACAGAATCGGCTTGTCGAGTTGTTTTGCTAACTTGAGCGCTTCTTCACCCCAGGGATACCAGTCGACCGGATTATTTGCATGCTGCAAAAGGTAAGGGCTGGTCTCAGTTCCTAGTCTGTTAGCCATTAGCGCTCTAGAGGTTGCGTCTCGTATTCAATTTCCAGGGTATGCGTCTGGTTCGGCGGGATCATGACCA
>PHCM01000111.1 GCA_002842255.1 Betaproteobacteria bacterium HGW-Betaproteobacteria-2
TCCAGGGCAACAATAGATCGTCCAGACGATTTTCTATCTCCAGCCGTTTACACAGCGTGAGTTTTGGCGCTTCAAGGCATAAATCGATATCCGATCCAGTCCGGAAGTTTCCTTTGGCGCGTGAGCCGAATAGCCAAACATGCTCAATTTCTGGGTATTGACTCAGAATACCGAGGATTTTTTTTATAGCAGATTCCGGTAGACCGTAGCGCAATTCGGATGCCGCCAAACTCATGCGCTCGCCGCAAGTTGCTGCATTTTTCGCTGAAAGGCGATAAATAGCGGATAGTAGATTTCGAGAATTAAAGTGGCAATCGCCTCTGCAATCGCCTGATTGTAGGTATGCGAGGTCTGGTTTCGACTTTTAATCATTGCCATCCAGCCTTCGCCGTCTTCAAGCAAGCCCTTTGCAAAAGCTTCCCGACTGGCATCACGAGAACCCGTTATGGCTGAATTACCTTGCCAGAAAAAATAGTCTTTCATGAGATTCCAAGCCAACTCGTGGGTGAACTCAAAGGCCTGGATCAGACCTTGCTGCTCGAGTGGGGTCAAACTGCGCTGGCTCGCCAACTCAACAGCATCGCTCAAGCGGGCTAACCCCAGCGTGTAGTTGGCTAGTCGTTGATGCCAGCGTATATCTTGATCGGGTGAGTGCATGGCGTTATCGCAGCGAAAAATCAGCTTTCTATTCTAGCTCAGGCAAACAACCGGGCCATCTCTTCAAAAGGGGCCAGGCACGATTACGGCTGAAGCCGTGACAGCGGGCGAAAGCAGGCCAGCGTTGACTCGGCTGCGGTCGACGCCTAAATTCGCCCGATTTCCCTCATCATCCGCCCCCAGGAGACCCCATGAAAATCGGCACCCCGCTTTCCCCCAGCGCCACGCGCGTCATGCTGCTCGGCGCTGGCGAGCTCGGCAAGGAAGTGATCATCGCGCTGCAACGTCTGGGCGTCGAAGTGATTGCTGTCGACCGTTACGAAAATGCGCCCGGCCAGCAGGTGGCGCATCGCGCCCATGTTATTTCGATGACCGATGGCGCGGCGCTGCGCCAGTTGGTCGAACTGGAAAAGCCGCATCTGATCGTGCCGGAAATCGAAGCGATTGCCACGGATATGCTGCTCGAGATCGAAGCGGCCGGGCTGGCCGAAGTGATCCCGACCGCCCGCGCCACCAAATTGACGATGAACCGCGAAGGTATCCGCCGCTTGGCGGCCGAAGAATTGGGCGTACCGACCTCCACTTACCGCTTCGCCGATACCCTGGCCGAATTGCAGGCAGCGATTGATGGCGAAAATGGCATCGGCTACCCGTGCATTGTCAAACCGGTCATGTCGTCGTCCGGCAAGGGCCAGTCGCTGCTGCGCGGCCCGGCCGACGTGCCGACCGCCTGGGATACCGCGGCGAGCGGCGGCCGGGTCAATGCCGGGCGAATCATCGTCGAGGGCGTCATCGACTTTGATTACGAAATCACCCTGCTCACGGTGCGCGCCTTGAACGAAAGCGGCCTCGTGCAAACTTATTTCTGCGAACCGATCGGCCACATTCAGGTCTCCGGCGATTATGTCGAATCCTGGCAACCGCAGCCGATGAGCCCGGCGGCGCTACAAAAGTCGCAGGAAATCGCCGCCGCCGTCACCGGCAACCTCGGCGGGCGCGGCCTGTTCGGCGTCGAACTGTTCATCAAGGGTGATCAGGTCTGGTTCTCCGAAGTCAGCCCGCGACCACATGACACCGGCATGGTGACCATGGCCAGTCAGCGTTTCAGCGAATTCGACCTGCATGCCCGCGCCATCCTCGGCTTGCCGGTGAACGTGGCCCTGCAGCGGCCGGCAGCAAGCGCGGTGATCTACGGCGGCGCGGACAGCAGGCAACTGGCATTCGCGGATGTCGAGAAAGCGCTGGCTGTGCCGGAGTCCGATCTGCGACTGTTCGGTAAGCCGGAATCCTTCGTCCGGCGACGCATGGGTGTGGCTTTGGCTTCCGGCAAGGATGTCGAAGAGGCCCGCAGCCGCGCAAAATTGGCGGCGAGCCTGGTCAAGACTACAACTGCAGATTGAAGATTCAGCCGTGATTGAAAAACCGCAAGAGCCGGATAGCCAGTCCAGAACCTTTTTTGAGATGTTGGGCGGCACGGAAAAGATCCGTGAAGTGGTTGAACGCTTTTACGACATCATGGATACAGACCCGCGTGCATCAGGTATTCGTGCCATGCATGCCGAAGACCTGACTTCCGCAAGGGAAAAACTTTTCATGTTCCTGACCGGCTGGACCGGTGGACCGCAGCTCTATATCGAGCGTTACGGACATCCGAGATTGCGGGCACGGCATTTGCCGTTTGCCATCGGTGAATCGGCACGTGACCAGTGGATGTATTGCATGATCAAGGCGCTACATGAAACCGGTGTGGAAGAGCCGGTGCTGACCCAACTGGCGTCTGTACTTTATGAGTTGGCCGATATGATGCGCAATCAGCCAGAATAACCCTGCAAAGCAATTTGCCACAGAGTTCACAGAGAAAAACAGGATACTGCCGAAGTTTTAGCGTTCATTCAGTGTTCTTCAGAGCTTGAATAACTGTTTTCATGGTAAAAAAAAGAGCCTCCGGATGAGGCTCTTTTGCTTGGTGCGCTTAACTTAACCGTCTGACTTCAGGAATCCTGCCGTCTCAGGCCGCCGAGTAATGCCGCAACCGGTGTTTTGGAGCGGCTGGATGCCGGGCGGTTGGCTGCTTGTGGTGCCGCAGCATTTTGCGAAGGCTCGTAAGGTTTGTCGAACCAGGGATCCTTGCTTTTGCTCTTGGGCAAAGGACGCGCTGCCGGACTCATGGACTCGCCGCGATCCTGTCGTTTCTCGCGGGAATGGCTGTCGCGAGGAGCTCTGGCAGCAGCACTGAGCGTGCTCTTTTCCTTGTCGATTTCCCGTTTGATCAGTTTCTCGATTTCCTTCAGGTATTTCTCTTCCTCAGGAGAAACCAGCGAGATAGCGGTACCCGAGGCACCGGCGCGGCCGGTACGGCCGATACGGTGTACATAATCTTCCGGTGCTGACGGAATCTCGTAATTGATGACCATAGGCAGTTGATCGATATCAAGGCCGCGGGCTGCCACATCGGTCGCAATCAGCACGGCAACCTTGCCCTGCTTGAAGGCTTCCAGCGCTTCCATGCGTTCCTTCTGGCTCTTGTCGCCATGAATCGCATCCGCCAGCAGACCTTCACGTTGCAATTGCTTTGCCAGCCGGCTGGCGGTCAGCTTGGTCTTGGTGAACACAATGACTTGCGAGGCATCACTGCCGCGCAGGATCTCGGCCAGTTGGGCATGCTTGTTGGCTTGTTCGACCAGGTAGACTTTCTGCGTGACGTTTTCGGCAGTCGCATTGCTGCGGGCGACTTCGATCAGGGTCGGGTTATTGAGGAATGCTTCCGACAGTTTCTTGATTTCGTTAGAGAAAGTGGCAGAGAACATCAGGTTTTGACGCTGTTTCGGCAGCAGGGCCAGAATCCGCTTGAGGTCAGGCATGAAGCCCATGTCCAGCATGCGGTCGGCTTCATCCAGAATCAGCATCTGCACCTGGCCGAGTTGCAGCGTGCGTTGCTCGACATGGTCTAGCAGGCGCCCCGGTGTTGCCACCAGGATCTCGACGCCGCGCATCAGGCTCGGTGTTTGTGTCTTGATATCGACACCGCCGTAAACCACCAGTGAGCGTAGATTGGTGTGCTTGGCGTAGACCTTGACGCTTTCTTCCACCTGAATCGCCAACTCGCGGGTCGGCGTCAGGATCAGGGCGCGTATCGGGTGACGTGCCGGCGAGGCGCTGGTGCTGGCAAGTGGCAATATCTTCTGCAGCAGAGGTAATGCAAACGCTGCGGTCTTGCCGGTGCCGGTTTGCGCACCCGCCATCAGGTCGCCGCCCGCCAGCGCAACCGGAATGGCTTGCGCCTGGATCGGCGTCGGTGTCGTGTAACCAAATTCACTGAGCGCCTTGAGGATTTCAGGCGCAAGCCCTAATGATTCGAACGTGGTCTGTTCCTGAATCACTTCGTTCTCTGTAGTCACAGTCATTGTTTATCCAAAGGTACGCGGGCGTCTTGCAGTGTTGCTACGACCGCCTTCATTACGTTTCTGGGCAGTAAAAGGACCATTGCCGCGACCTGCGTCCTGACGGCTACCGTTGCCGGCAGCCTTGCGGTCACCAAAGCTTTGGCCGGGATTGGCTGAACGGTTCTGGTTGTCGCCGCGATAGCCTTGTGCGCCTTGTGAACGGCCCTTGTAGCCGCCACCCGGTTTCTTGCCGTTGCGCGGACGTTCGCCCGGGCCGTCCATGCGGGGTGCCGGACGCTTAGGCTCGAAACCTTCAATCACGGTAGGCTCGATGCGTTGGCCGGTGAATTGCTCGATCTTGCGAACCTGGTAGCGGTCTGCATGTGAAGCGAAGGAGACAGCGACGCCCATGTTGCCGGCACGACCGGTACGGCCGATGCGGTGGACATAGTCCTCGGCGAATTTCGGTAGATCATAGTTGATGACGTGAGTGATGCCATGTACGTCGATGCCTCGTGCGGCGACGTCGGTCGCCACCAGCACGCGTACATCGCCATGACGCAGCTTGGTCAGGGTACGGTTACGTGCGCCCTGGGTCATGTCGCCATGCAGGGCAGCGGTCTTGTGACCGGCGGCGTAAAGGTCTTCAGCCAGCAGGTCGGCGTGGCGCTTGGTTGAAGTGAAGACGATGGCCTGGTTCACTTCAGCACCGATCAGCAGATGCTCCAGCAGTTTGTTCTTGTGGTTCATGTCGTCAACAAAGTGCAGACGCTGTTCGATGTTGGCGTGTTTCTCTTTCTGTGCGGCAACCTGGATGGTCTTTGGGTTGCGCAGAATCTGACGGGCGATGTTGCCTATGTTACCGTCCAGCGTAGCGGAGAACAGCAAAGTCTGGCGTTCTGCCGGCAGGGCGTTGCAGATGCGCTCGACATCAGGCATGAAGCCCATGTCCAGCATGCGGTCGGCTTCGTCCAGGATCAGCATCTGCAGGCGGGACATGTCGATACGGCCGCGTTCCATGTGATCCAGCAGACGGCCGGGAGTCGCTACCAGGATATCCAGCGGCTGGCTCAGCAGCTTGTTCTGCAGCGGGTATGGCATGCCGCCGACGATACTGACGGTGCGGGCACGAATGAACTTGCCATATTTACGAGCAGCATCGTTGACCTGGCCAGCCAGTTCACGTGTCGGTGTCAGTACCAGGATACGTGGGCCGCGGCTTTTGGAAGGGTGCGGTGTTGCCAGCAGGTTCAAAGCTGGCAGGATAAAGGCAGCGGTCTTGCCGGTGCCGGTCTGGGCGGAGGCCATCAGGTCGTGGCCGGCCAGTACTTCAGGGATGGCTTGTGCCTGGATCGGTGTAGGGGTTACATAACCGGCTTCTTCAAGCGCGCGCAGAATGGCTGGATTTAAATCCAGGTTTTCAAAACTGGTGTTTTCTAATGACACGTAGTATTTCCTTAAAAATTATAGTCAGCCGTTCTGGCTGAAAAGGCGCAAGCAAACGCATGGTCGAAGCCGGCTCAAATAAATGAGTCAAGCCTGGATGGGCGCGAAACTAAATGAATGTATTCAGTATTCTTACCGGCGCACGGGCATAGCCACTAACCGGTAACAAATACAAGAGAGCCACAAAATGACA